>NZ_JARVSS010000033.1:0-12836 GCF_030209095.1 Pseudomonas sp. lyk4-R2A-8 | reverse complement strand
AGCGCGGGCCGAGGAAAAACTTAACGTCGTGTCCGGGATTAGTTGACCACTACAGCCGCTTGGCGGTGATGTGCCGATATCTGCCAGCTACCAGATACACGGGCATTATTCAGGAAGCGAACAAGCGTGCTTAAGACTATGGGGGCAGACCACTAATAGCCCAGCGCAGGGCAAGCCTGCTCACCACAAAAACCTGGTGTTCTCAGGTTATGTTTTCACCGAACGCGTTGTGTAGAGCCTCTTACCCCAATCTCACCTTGAGCAAACCCGGCTAGGCACGCGCGCCCCGCTATAGTCGACTCTATCGCCGACCGCCCTTCCAGGAGTTTCTCCCAGTGTCCGAAACGCCGACCCACCTCGCCTACACCAAGCGCTTCAACGCCGTCCTCGCCTACATCCAGGCCAATCTCGAAGGCGACCTGTCGGTGAATACGTTGAGCCGGGTGGCGAATTTTTCGGCGTTTCACTTCCATCGACAGTTCACCGCGTTCGTCGGCGTGCCGGTGTCGCGTTATGTGCAACTGATGCGCCTGCGTCGTGCGGCCCATAGCCTGGCGACCGCTGCCGATTATTCGGTGCTGGAGGCCGCGCTCAGTGCCGGTTTCGATAGCCCGGAGGCATTCAGCCGGGCGTTCCGGCGGGCGTTCGGTATGGCGCCGAGTGCGTTCAGGAAAGCGCCGAACTGGCAGACCTGGAATGCGGTGTTCGCTATCCCTCACTTTTCCAGGACGATCATCATGCAATTACGCATTGTAGAATTCCCCGAAACCCGGGTGGCCGCGCTTGAGCATTGCGGGCCCGCCGGGCTGGTCAATCAGACGACCAGTCGATTTATCGAATGGCGCAAGCAGAGCGGCCAGTCGCCGGTGGCGTCGAGCCGCACGTTTGGCATTCCGTATAACAACCCCGATACCACCGCGCCGGAGGCGTTTCGCTTCGCCGTTTGTGGCGGGATTGACGCGGCGGTGGCACCAAACGAGTTTGGCGTACATGCGCGCGTCATTCCTGCCGGGCGCTGCGTGGTGGTGCGGCATGTGGGCTCGCCGGATCATATCGGCGAAACCATCTATCCGATTTACCGCGATTGGCTGCCTGCCAGCGGCGAGGAGCTTCGCGACCACCCGCTGTTCTTCCATTACCTGAGCGTCTACCCCGAGACGCCGCAGGATCAATGGCAGACCGATGTGTATGTGCCGCTGCGCTAGCGGACCGATCAAGCCCGCTGGGCCTCCTGGCGCAACGCATCGAGGTGACGTTGCGCATGGGCGGCCTGGCAATAGGCGTTGAGGATCTCTGCGATCTGGTCGCAATCCAGGGTGCGGCCGCCCTGCATCAGGCCGGCGGACTGGATGCGGATCTGCGGCTGAGGCTTTTTCAGGGCCAGGGCCTGGTTGCCGAACAGCTGTCGCGCGGAGCGATGAACAGGCAGGGGCGCATCGGCACGCAAAATCAGTTTCTGCACCGTCAGCCAGCCTTCCTCACTGATGGAAACATCGACAATGTCCACCAGATCCACCGGCGCGCTGAGGGTGTCCACAAACAGCTGGCGGCGGGTCAGGCGCATAAAGGCGTGTTGCCCGGCGTTGCGGTGCTGCCACGTCAACAACACAAACAGCACCGCCATCACTGCGGCACACACGCCCAGGCCGGTGGAGCCCCGGTGCAGCGCGAACCCCAGCAGCGCCAGGGAAATCAGTAAAAACAGCGGGCCGCGCACCTTGTACCGGCGCGAGTTGGTGAATTCGGTCTGCTCGGGCACGCGCTGGATAACCTGCTCGAGTTCGGCGACCGCACGCTCGCGCTGAGCGTCGCGGGAATCGGCGTATTCCTGGCTGAGTGTGCTGGCCAGATCCGACAGCGGATCGGAGGGTTGGGTCATGGGTCATTCTCCTTGGGCGATGGATAGTGGCGGTGATAAGGGCTGCGCGGCAGGCGCGGACGACGCCTGGGTGAGCTGGCTGAACCAGTGGCGGTCGTGTTCGGTGGGCACGCGCGTGGCCTCGGCCAGCAGGGCGTCATCCAGCACCACGCCCAGTTGCTGCAGGCGCAGCACTGTCGGCGGGTGCGTATCGAAAGGGTGCGCAATGGCATGGTCCAGCGCCGCTTCGTTCAAGCGCAGCGGTGTGCGACGCAGGTGGTCGGCCAGGGCCTGGATCAGGTTGGGGTGACGCTCGCTGAGCAGCGTGTTGATTTCGGCGTCCAGCGCGATAACCCGTAGCAGCGCCTGGCAGAACAACCGCTCGCCACCGATGTTGCCGCCCACCCGATCCGCCAGCAGTTCCTGGGCGCGGCCCCAGTGGTGCACTGCCAGTTGAAAGTGGTGCAGGAAACGCTGCGTCATCCAGATTGCCGGGCGCTCGATCCACGCCGGGTCGGCATCCCCCGCACTGATAAACGAAAAGTGCACGCACATCAGGCTGAAATGCGCGCCGATTTCGCTGCCGCGCTCGGTGTCGCGACTGCTGAAATGCCCCAGCTCATGGCCGATGATCGACGCCGTCTCGGCCTGGCTCAGGGTTGAGAGGTACGTCAGCGGCAGGTAAAGAGTACGCCCGGTGAGCAGATCACCGGCCGGTTGCAGCGCCACATCGACACTGGTGACAAAAAACGATTGGTCGATGCCCACCACGATATGGTCGGGCACCGGTGCGCCGGCGGTATGGGCCAGTTGTTCGATCCAGCCCCACAAGGCCGGGGCCTTGTCGCGCCCCATGGCTTGCCCCAGAAACGCCGAGGACGGCCGGTCCAGGGCGTGCCATTGCCGGCGCAACCGCTCGATCAGCAGGCACCCGACCCACAGCACCGCAATCACCGGCACCGCCACCAACAGCATGAACCAGCCGCCGGCCTTGAAGTGGCTCCAGCCCCAGCTCAATTCATATAGCAGGCTTACCGCCAGCGCGCCGACCAACAGCCCGGTGTAGGCCACCAACCACTGCCCCAGGGCACGCCAGCAGAGGAACAGGCGGTCGTAGAGAAAGTCCCTGGATTGCCGCGCGCGCCAGGCGTCCAGCCGCAGCTTCAGCCACGTCGCAGGCCCTGCCACCAACGCGGCGAGGGCCAGCCAATACGCCAACCCGGCCAGAGCCTGACGCACGCGGAGCCAGGCGTAGTCGCTGCCGATACCCTGCGCCTCGCGCAGCACTTCATCGGCGCGCCAGCTCTGCACACTGGCCCACCCCATCAGGGCCAGCGGCAGCAGCAGCATCGTCAGCGCCCATGACCACCGTCCGAATCGGCTCATTGCTCAATTGGCCTGCAGGTAGTCAGTCAGGAACGCCTGCGCATTGCCTTGGCTGGACAGGAATTCGTCATAGCCGACATTCAACGCTTGAGCTTCGCCGGGCAAGTACAGCTCGCCCCAGCCCTGTTGCAGCACCAGCACCACAAACTTCTGGCCGTCCACGGTGGTGGAATAGCGGGTGTCCTTACCGGTCTTTTCCACGGCCATTTTCTGGATCTTCATGTTCCAGTCGTGGTCTACGCCCTCCACTTGCACCAGCGCCTGATTGTCGCTGCGTGCACCGATGCGCAGGGTCCAGACCTTCACACCGCCCTCGCCAGCGTAGGCCAGCACTTTTTCCGCGACTTCCGGGCGATTGTCAGCGTGGGCGATCCCCGCGAACACGGCCAGCACCAAGCCCAACAGGGCCGCCCATTTGCGATAAATCAACATCATCGGCTTCCTCGACAGTTCAAAGCCGACCATTGAAATCAACGCACAAGGCTCTGCCAAGCGGTGCGGCCGCTGCGCACAACAATAAGGCCGTGGCTCACAACAACTGATCCCTTTGCGTGATGTCGGTATGATGCAACGTTGCCAACCAGCCTTGACGGAGGCTTTTTCAATGGACCGCCGTAACCCGTATCTGGATACCCAATTCTGCTTCGATCACCCGGAGGCCCTGGACCAGGCCGGCGTATTCGACGACAGCGCGCGGCAAGTCATGGGCAGCGCGATCGGGCATTACCGCGCGCAGACGGTGCGGTCGCACTTGCAGTATTTCGACTGTGACCTGCAGTTCCCCGAACCGTTGAGCATCCACAAGGTGCTGCCCGACAGCCTGTGCATCGTTCAGGTATTGGGTGGGCAGTGGCAACATCGGGTGGACGGCGTGCTGAATGAATACACCCCCGGCGCGCCCCATGTGCTGGGCTTGAGCGAAAGCATGGAAGCCATGGACCAGATGCCAGCGGGCAGTGGTGCGCGCATGGCCGGGCTGCGCATCGGCGGCGACTACCTGCGCGAAATGGCCGAAGAAGACGCGTCACTGCAGCCGTTGGCGTCTCTGCTCGATGATGGCATGCACTTTTCAGCGCTGAACGGCTGCCGCGCACTCGGACGTTTGCTCGAGCGGCTTTATCATTCGCCCTACCAGGGCGCGCTGGAGCGGCTGAATCAGGAAAGCCTGAGCCTGGCCGTGCTGGTCGAACTGGCCACGCATCTGGCGCCGCAGCCGGCCAAGCCCGTGGCCGCGTTGCGCAGCCATTCGGACCTGGCGCACGAAGCACGCTTTCAGCTCGACGCCAACCTGATGAACCCGCCCGGCACGCTGGCGCTGGCCCGGGAGCTGGGCGTGGGGGAAACCACCCTGAGACGCGCCTTCAGCCGCGTGTACGGCCAGTCGATGCTCGATTACGTGCGCCAGCAGCGCCTGGAACTGGCGCGCACCCTGCTGCGCCAGCGCAAATGGCACGTGGCGCAGATTGCCCACCGCTTGGGGTACGCCAACCCGGCCAACTTCAACCATGCCTATAAGGCGCATTTCGGCCATCCGCCGGGGGCTGAGTCCTGATATTCGGTGCGCCTATTCAGCCGCCTTGCGCACCAATACGCCAAAGAGTTCGCCTCTGGGCATCCTGCTCAGCGCAATGTCGGCGTCCTCGAACCACTCCTGCCCCGCCTCCGGATGCGGGCCGCTCAGCACCACCACACCTTTCGCATAGGTGTACCGCGCCGCCGCGACATCGCCATTGGCATAGGTGGCAATCACCGTATACGGCGCGCGCGCATCGGCCTTGGGAAAATAAGGTCCATCCTGATAAAACACGCTGTCGGCCTTGCCATCCCAGACCACCCTCACCGCCGCGTCCTCAATGCCCTTCACTTCAAAACCAGGCCGCCCGGCTTCGGAATCAAGGTCGTAGCGGATCAAACCGAAGTTGCCCTTATCGGCCAGATAAGCCCCCATGCACAACCCCAGGTAGCGCCCGCCCCTGGCCACGTATTCGCGGATGGCTTGCACGCGCGCCGCACCTAAACTGTCCAGCGCCGCAGGAATGTCCTGGCCTCCGCCGGGCTGAACATACAGGTCATAACGCGCGAGGGTTTGGGGGGTGATGTCGACCGCTTCGTCAGCCCCCACAAAATCGATCTGGTAATCGGGGCTGAGCCGCAGCAACGCCTGTTTGACGTTTTCGGAACAGTCCTCACAGCCCGCCGGGCCACGGTAGATGGCGACATGTGTGAGGGGTGTAGCGGCTTGCGTCCAAGGCGAGTGCAGCGTAACGAGTGCGATAAACACGGCGGCGATGGCGGGGAGCTTCATGCTTGCAGGCTCATTCAACGTGGGGTCGGGTCGGTAAGAAGCCTAACGCGAAGCCATCAAGCAATACGTAAACAGTTGTAAATCGGCCTGAGATCCTGATTGGCGCCGGTCACTGCACCTCCTCCGACGGCGCGCCGTAAGCCTCGCCGATCTCCACCCGGTCGGCCTTGACCCAACCGGTGTAGTCCTCGCCATCCTTGGCGACGAAGTTCACTTGCACCCACGACTGGTCTTCCAGCATGGCGTAGACCGTCAGGCCGTCACCGGGGATCACGAACAGCGTCTTGTTGGCACAGGCCTCATCCGGCGCGGTATGAAAATGCGCACGCCCGGTGCCGATCACCTTGCCCTGCACCGAAGGATGAAACTCAGGCGCCGTGCCGGAGATTTTTTCCGCCAGGGCGGAACAGTCGACGGCGGCCTGGCTCAGGCCGCTGAACAGACACAGGCACAACAGGCTCGAACGCAGAGGCATGGGGCGAATTCCGTGGGATGTAGCGTGGGCGTGTGATGGCAGAAATTAGTGGATAAACCAAGGCGACACCAGCGTTATCTCCGGGTGTCATGGCGCCGGCTTCGCCGCCAACCGCAGTTTCGATTGATCCCAGCGGCCCCTCAAGGTGCTATGGCTATTGCTTGATTCGACCTCTATCATGCCCACGCACGGAAGCCCTCCCATCAAGGAAAATGAGATGAAGTCATTAATAGCTGCGGCCTTATTGGCAATCCTTGCGGGTTGCGCGTCACAGGGTAAAAGTGATCAGCAGATTGTTCTGGAAGCTTCCGACATCCACGTCATGACGCTCGCAGCCGGCCAAAACACGGTCAGCTTGCCCACGGTAAAAATCCCAAGTCATGGTCTGATCGGCGACAGCATCTCGATTGCGGCGGGAGGGGGTGCCAACGCGACCCAACTTCGGCAGGCACTGGTGGGAGCAAAAAGCGCGGGGGAGAACGGATTCTTAATTATCGGCTCGGGCACCTCGCTCGACGTGGCGATTATCAAGACCGCGTTTGATTCGCTCGACTTGAGCGGCATGCGTATCTATTACTCCGGCAACGAACCTCAGAAAGATGAAGTGCGTCACGCTATCGAAACAGCTCGTGCGCATTTCCAGTACATCAGCATGCACTGAATGCCGGAGTTAACCTGAAGCAGAACCGCTCTCGCCTCAGTCCCGTGCCTGCGACAGCGGCCTGGCCACCGTCTCCAGTGCCTGCCGCTCCGCCGCCACGCCCCAGACCGCCTGCACCACCGCCGCGCCACACATGAGCACGGCGCCGATCAGATAGCCGATCAACAAACTGCCGCGCTGTTGCGTCTGGATAAGTTGCCCGAACAAGGTCGGCCCGATGATCCCGCCCAGCCCGGTGCCGAATGCGTAGAACACGGCGATGGCCAGTGCGCGGATTTCCAGGGGGAAGGTCTCGGCGACGGTCAGGTACGCCGAGCTGGCGGCAGCCGAGGCGAAGAAGAAAATCACCATCCACGCGATGGCTTGCTGGGTCACGTCGAACCAGCCTTGCGCAAACGCGTACCCGCTCAACGCCAACAGCACACCGGACACCGCATAGGTCAAGCTGATCATCACGCGCCGGCCGATCACATCGAACAGCCGCCCCAGCAGCAGCGGCCCGCAGAAGTTTCCCAGAGCCAGCGGCAGCACGTACCAGCCGACCTGTTCGGCGGGCACCTGGTAGAAGTCGGTGAGCACCAGGGCATAAGTGAAGAAGATCGCGTTGTAGAAAAACGCCTGGGCGGTCAGCAGGGTCATGCCCACCAGCGCGCGGCGGCGAAAACTGACGAACAGGGTGTGGAAGATTTCGCCCAGCGGCGTGTGGTCGCGTGGGTGCAGGCGCAGGCCGGGGCCGCTCACGGCAGGCAAAGCATGGCTCTGGTGGCGCAGCCGGGTTTCGATGCCTTCGACGATGCGCCGGGCTTCGTCGTGCTGGCCGTGAATCAACAGCCAACGCGGGCTTTCCGGCAGCCACAGGCGCATGACCAGAATAATCAGGCCCAGCGCAGCGCCGATGCCGAAACACAGGCGCCAGCCGAGGTCGCCGCCGACCACGTTCGGGTCAAGCAACACGATAGCCCCGCCGGCGCCCAGCGCGGCACCCAGCCAGAAAGTACCGTTGATGGTGAGGTCGACCCAGCCGCGATAACGCGCCGGGGTGAATTCCTGGATGGTCGAATTGATCGCCGTGTACTCGCCGCCGATGCCCATGCCGGTAAGGAAGCGAAACAGCAAAAAGCTTTCCAGGCTGAAGGAAAACGCCGTCGCTGCGGTGGCACCGATGTACAGCCACAAAGTGATGAAAAACAGTTTGCGTCGCCCCAGGCGGTCGGTGAGCCAGCCGAACAGCAGCGCCCCGAGCACGGCGCCGGCGATGTACACGCCGCCGGCCAGGCCGATGTCGAAATTGCTCATGCGCAGGTCAGGGCTGTTTTTCAAGGCCCCGGACACCGAGCCGGCCAGGGTCACCTCCAGGCCGTCAAGCAGCCAGGTGATACCCAGCGCAAACACCAGCAAGGTGTGGAAGCGGCCCCAGGGCAAGCGGTCGAGCCGCGCCGGCAAGTCGGTTTCAAAGACGGCGCCGGGTGTGCCGGCAGGCAGGTGTTGATCGGTCATCGCGACATCCCTGGTGCAGAACCTATGAAGTAGGAGCCAAGCGGCGCCGCAGGAGTTCAAAGTCTTGGAACGCAGCGCCCTGCGCCACAGTCGGAACAACACCTCCCGGCAAAGAACCAGCCCCATGCCCTTCAAATCCAGCGCCCTCGCGACCCTCCTCACGTTAACTGCCAGCGCCGCCGCGTGCGCCCAGGAGCCGCTGCGCCTGGAAAACCTCAAGCGCTGCGGCAACCTGCTGGAGAACCGCCAACAGGACTGGTGCCTCAGCATACGTGGGCTAGGCGCCGCCACGCCGCAGCTGAAACTGGCGGGCAAGGCGCTGCCCGCGCCAGCCGTTGAGCGTGATGGCGACACCCTGCGCCTGCACCTCGACAGCAGCCACTACCAGAGCGGCCCGTTATGGCTGGAGGACGGCCCGCGCACCAGCAACGCAGCCTGGCTGACCCTGCGTCACAGCCACGTGGTGGCCGCACGACCCGATGAAGTGGCGAAGAACATGGACGGCCTGACCACCTATGTCGACCTGGTCAGCGTGCTGATCGAAGAAGACCAGAACGGGCGCCAGGAAGCCGAGCGTCTGGCGCGCAAGTATGGAGCGACGGTGGTCGGAGCCATCGCGCCGCTGAATGTCTACCAGCTGCGAGTGCCGGCCAAAGACCTGACGCAGCGTGACGCACTGGTGCTGCGCCTGGGCAGCGAGACCGGGGTGGATGCGGTGGTGATCGAAGAGTCCGGCGCCGAAGAGCAGGAACAGGCCGCGCCCCAGGCGAAACCGAACAAACCCGCGGCGGACTCCGACGAGTGGGCCGCCAACCGTTTTCTCGATGCGGTTGCCTACTATCAGCGACGCATTCCCGGTCACCACACACCGATTACGCCACAACCGATCCGCATCGGCGTGATCGAGCGCGGTGTGGATTTCGACACTGCGGACTTCGCCGACGACCTCGGCGCCTGTTCGCCCAAGCGCACCTGCGTCTACGCCCGCGACAGCACCAAGCCCGACAGCCATGGCACCACCGTGGCCGGCATCCTCGCAGCGCGCTGGGACAAGGGCGGCAACCGCGGGTTCCTGCGCGGCCTGGATAAGGCCAGCGGCGGCTTCGAGGTCATCGTCGACCGTAATTCCGACGCCGGCATCACTGCCAACATCGCAGCTTCGGTCAACCTGGTGGAGGACGGCGTGCGGGTGCTGAACTGGAGTTGGGGTATCCATCGCGTCGGCACCCAAGACGTCAATGGCAAGGAGGTCGATTCCCTGGTGCGCTCGGGAATCGCCATGGGCGGCTATGAGGAACTGCTGGAGGAGTTTTTCCTATGGCTGCGCAAGGAGCATCCCGACGTGATCGTGGTGAACTCGGCCGGCAACGGCTCGTCATTCTCCGGCACCGATGACTACCGCCTGCCCTCCTCGTTCATCACCGAACAATTGCTGGTGGTGGGCGGGCATCAGCGCAGCGAACGCGCCGACGTGGCGGTGGATGACCCCGGCTATGCGGTCACGCGCACCTCTTCGAACGTCGACATGCGCGTCGACATCACCGCCGCCGCTTGCACCCACGCCTCGACCCCGGGCGCTGATGAGCAAGGCGCCGTGCATTGCGGCACCTCGTACGCGACGCCGATGGTCGCCGGCCTCGTGGCGGCGATGCTGTCGATCAACCCGCAGTTGCAGCCCGAGCAACTGCGCATGCTGCTGCGCCGCAGCGCCATGACCATCGGTGACAACCACGACTTCGAACGCAGCGACGCCCAGGACCTCACCGCGCCGATCCTGCCCTCGGAACGCAACTATCAGCTTAACGACAAAGATGTAGGACGCTCGGCCCGCCTGGACATGCAAAAAGCCCTGGACCTGGCGGTGCAGAGCCGAACGCGGGTGCGCTGAAGCGCCGGGCCTTCAAGCCCGGCGAACAGGCCATGGCAGCGGCACGGTCGACGCCACTGCCGCCGGCATCATGCGGTCATTTGGCGAACGCGTACTCGCCGCCCTGCTCCACCGCGTTGCGATAGGCCGGGCGCGCCTGCAGGCGCTGCAGCCACGCCGCCAGGTGCGGGTAGGCTTGCAACTTGCCCTGTGCCTGAGCGATTTCACCGATGAAACTCATCTGGATATCCGCGCCGCTGAAGTCTTCACCCACCAGGTAAGGGGTGCGCTCCAGCACGTCGTTCAGGTAGCCGAGGTAGTTGGCCAGTTCCGATTCGATTCGCGGGTGCAACGGCGCGCCGGCATCGCCCAGGCGCCCCACATACAGGTTGAGCATCAATGGCAGCATCGCCGAGCCTTCGGCGAAGTGCAGCCACTGCACGTATTCGTCATAGGTGGCGCTGGCCGGATCGGGTTGCAGGCGGCCCTGGCCGTGGCGGCGGATCAGGTAATCAACGATGGCGCCGGATTCGATCACCACATGCGGGCCGTCCTCGATGACTGGGGACTTGCCCAGCGGGTGGACCGCCTTGAGTTCAGGCGGCGCGAGGTTGGTCTTGGGGTCGCGCTGATAGCGCTTGATCTCGTAAGGCACGCCCAATTCTTCAAGCAGCCACAGGATGCGCTGGGAGCGCGAGTTGTTCAGGTGGTGGACAGTGATCATGCAAACTCCGCGAACGACAGTAGGTGTGTAGCAACAGACTACGCCAACGCGCCCGAGTGCCGTCTATTAAGCACCTGAATGAGGCGAGTGCAGCCGAGCCGTTTCGCCCTCAACCGTTGACCATCGCCCACAGCGAAGCGCCGACGCCGGTGATGCTTTCCCCGGCGATCAAGCCGGCTGCGGCGGTGATCGCGAAGCGTTCGGTGAGGCTCGGCCAACGGCAACTCATCAGCCAGGTGAGCACGGCGCCGAGGGCCATCATCAGCGACACTGACGCGGGCAGCACGAACGCCAGGCCCAACGCGGCGGCGCTGGGCAGGTAACGCGTACGGTGCGCGGGCAAGGTGCTGTCCAGAACGCCGAGCAGTACCCCGATCACGCCACCCAACCCAATCGCCCAGCGGATACTGATCGACAACGAGTCAAGCCCATGGGTCAGGGTTTGCGCCACGGCTTTCCAGGTGGCGACGGCCGGAGCAGGCCACTGCTCGGTCAACAACATGGTCTGCGGGTCGGGGATCAGCGCCAGGTAGGCAAATACGCCGACGATACTGCCGATAAAAATGCCCAGGATCTGCGCGATCACCTGCTTGTGCGGCGTGGCGCCAATCGCCTTGCCCACCTTGAAATCATTCATCAGGTCGGTGCACTGCCCGGCTGAACCACCGGCGGTGTTGGCACTCATCAGGTTGATCGGTACCTGGCCCGGCGCAACGATGCCAAAACTCAGCTGGGACAATTGCCCGATGGCGCCAATCGGCGGAATACCCGTGGCGCCCACAACCCGCGCGGCCACGGCGGCCAGGCAAATGGCCAACGGAATGGTCAGCAGCGCCATCCACAGGTTGATGCCGAACAACAGCGCCTGCAGGCTGACCACCAAGGCAATCGCCAGCACGAATCCAGCGGCCGGACCGGGCTTGGGCACACGCCAAGCCTGCGCCCCGGTAGAGCGGCTGGACGCATATAGCGCCCACAACCGAATGGCCAGGGACGCCAGGGTCGAACACACCATCAGGCTCACGCCCGGCCACAACAGCCATTCCACCAGCGCGGCAAACTGCGGGCCGGTGCTGCCGGCGGGCAGCGTCACCAAGCCTTCGGCAAGCAGCCATGGCGCAAGCCCACCCCACGCGAGCAAGGCGCCGAGCAATAGCGTCAGACCGACGCGAAGGCCGATGATGCCGCCAAATCCCACCAGCAACAGCGAAGGGTCGGCAGTGAACGTCAGGCGCTCCAAGTGAGCGCTCGGCGACCAGCGCGGCAGCGCCCACAGGAACGTGTCGACCCACTTGACCAGCCCCGACAACACCGCCGCGCCCAGCAGTACTTTCAAGCGCGTCGCGGCCTCGCGGCCGTGGTTGTAGATGTGCAACAGGGTTTCCAGAGTGGCCATGCCTTCGGGGAATTTCAGCCCGTCGTCATTGAGCAACGAGGGCCGCAGGTACCAGGCGATCCAGATCCCCAGGAAACTCACCGAGAACACCCAGGCGATCATCGGCAACGCGTCCAACTGGTTACCGGTCAGCAAGGTATAAGCCGGGATCGGCGCCACCAGCCCGCCGGAGATAATCGACGCGGCGGCCGAGGCGACGGTCTGGTTGATATTGCTTTCATGCAACGTCCACGGCAGCCCCTGCGACGAACGCCGCGCCAGGCCTTGCCAGATCGCATAACCGACCAACAGGGCGATGATCGACATATTGAACGACCAACCGATTTTCAACCCGGCATAGACATTGGAAGGCGTAAGCAGGATACCGAGCAGCGTGCCGGTGACGACAGCACGCAGGCTCAGCTCGCGTTGGATAGGGCCGTGCTCAGGGAGCGCTGGCGGGGTGGAAGGCATGCGGAGTCCTTTCAGCAAAAAAAGAGCGACCCAACAAGTGAGCCCCCTCAGCCTCGAAGGTTCCTGAAACGACACCCGAACCTCTGTTTGTGCTGAGCGGACTTGCTGCTATGAACAGCCTTGTTGGATTGAGAGAGCTTGATGTGGTTGTGGTGAGCGGGGCTTGCTGTGGTGAGCGGGCTTGCTGTGGTAATGGAATGGACGCCCCCTTCCT
>NZ_JARVSS010000041.1:0-18386 GCF_030209095.1 Pseudomonas sp. lyk4-R2A-8 | reverse complement strand
GTGCGCAGGACCTGAGACTCGTGTCGCTGGCGGGACGCGGAGCGTCCCAGGCAGCGCTCCCACGCAGAGCGTGGGAGCGATCACGTCTTTAACTGACCGACCGCAATCGGGGGCAAGCTCCCCATCCACATTTTTTACCGTGTTCGCCTCAGCGCTCAGCGACGGCTGCTGACCTCGGCCGGCACATCATCACCAGCCATGCGCTTGCGGAACAACGCGGTGCGGGCCAGCAGCAACGTGGTGACCGGCACGGTGATCGACAGCAGAATCGGGATCAACCAGCCATGCAGCACCGGCCCCGATTTGAGCACCGAAAAATAGATGATCGACGCCAACGCCACGCACCACGCACCCAGCGTGGAGGCCAGTGCCGGCGGGTGCATGCGTTGGAAGAAATCCTTCATGCGCAACAAGCCAAGCGCTCCAATCAACGCAAACACGCTGCTCAATACCAGCAGCACCGCGACGACGACTTCCATCCATAACGGCATCATTCAATCACCTCCCCACGCAGCAGGAATTTAGCCAGGGCAAACGAGCCAACGAAGCCGAACAGCGCGATCAGCAACGCCGCTTCAAAGTAGGTGTCACTGGCATAACGAATGCCCAACACCAGCATCATCAGCATCGCCAGGATGTACAGGTAGTCCAGCGCCAGTACCCGGTCCTGAGCCGACGGGCCTTTGAACAGGCGCACCAGGGTCAGCACCATGGCCAGCGAGAACAGGAACAGGCTGAACAGGATTGCATTGGAGAGCAGGGCGCTCATTCGAAGATCTCCATCAGGGGCCGTTCGTAGGCGCTTTTGAAATGTTCGATGAAGGACGCTTCATCCTCCAGGTCAAATACGTGCAACAGCAGGATGCTGCGGTCCAGCGCCAGTTCCGACCAGATGGTGCCGGGCACCACGGTAGTGATCATCGACAACGCCGCCAGGCCGTTGGCGTCGCGCAGGTCCAGGGGGATCTTGATAAAGCGCGAACGCGGCGGGCGTGAGCCGCAGACCAGCACACCCCAGGCAACTTGCAGGTTGGACACGATCACGTCGCGGCCGACCAGAAAGAACAGGCGAATGATCACACCGGGGCGGCGGATGCGGATCGGCAGTGGGCGCAGCGGTGCCATCAGCAGGGGGGCAAGAAGGCCCAGCGCTGCGCCCAGCAACAGGTTGCCGGGGCTGACCGAGAGGTTGAGCACCAGCCACAACACCCACAATGCCAGTGACAACCACGGGGCAGGGAACAGGCGCTTCATGGTTGCACCTCCAGCGCGGCGGTCTTGGCTTCGGGGCTTGGCACCGGGCGGGTCGCCATCACCGCCATGACGTAGTTCTCCGGATTGTTCAGGCTTTGGGCGGTGGCCTGGGTGTAGCGCATCAGCGGCTCGGCCTTGAAGGTCAGCAGGATGCTCAGGCCCAGCAGGAAGAAGATCGGCACGCACTCGTCGCGGCGCAGCAAGGGCGATGGGCGTTCTTCCGGGGTCCAGAAGCGCTGGATACCCAGCCGCGCGAAGGCGATCAGCGAAGCCAGGCCGGACAGGATCAGTAAAGCCACCAGGCCCCAGGCCGCCGGGCGGATCGGTTCATCAACACCGACGCCCAGGCCCAAAGGGTTAACCAGCGCACTCAACAAACTGAGCTTGCCGATAAACCCGGACAGCGGCGGCATGCCGATGATCAGCAGCGCGCAGGCCACAAAGCTCAAGCCGAGGAAGGCCATGGTCCAGGGAATCACTTGGCCGATCACGGCCTTCTGCTCATCGTCCAGGTTTACGCCGGGCCGTGGGTGCAGGGATTCCATGGCTTTGGGCAGCGCATCGATTTCCTCATCCAGCGGCAGGTCGTTGGCCGAGCGCGAACGCTCGATCAATTCCGCCAGCAGGAACAGCGCACTCAGCGCCAAGGTGGAGCTGACCAGATAGAACAACGCGCCGGCGGTCAGGCTCGGTTGGGCAAAGCCCACCGCCGACAACAGGATCCCCGCCGAGACCAGGATGCTCAGGCTCGCCATGCGCTCCAGCCGCTGCGCCGCCACCATCGCCAGCGCCGCGCAGACGATCGTGGCCATGCCGCCGTACACCAGCCAGTCGCCGCCGAACAACGCCGACGCGCCGGCCTGGCCGGAGAACAGCAGGGTCCACAGGCGCAGCACGGTGTACACGCCGACCTTGGTCATGATCGCGAACATCGCCGCCACCGGCGCACTGGCCGAGGAGTAGGCGGGGGCCAGCCAGAAGTTCAGCGGCCACATGCCGGCCTTGGCCAGGAACGCGGTGGCGAGGATCGCCGCGCCAGCGTGCAGCAGGCCGCGATCGGCTTCGGGCACCAGTGGGATTTTCAGCGCCAGGTCAGCGAAATTCAGCGTGCCGGTGACGCCGTAGATCATCGCCGCGCCAATCAGGAACAGCGACGACGCCAGCAGGTTGATCGCGATGTAATGCAGCCCCGACGACACCCGCGCGCGGCCGGAGCCGTGCAGCATCAAACCGTAGGATGCCGCCAGCAGCACCTCGAAGAATACGAACAAATTGAACAGGTCAGCGGTGAGGAATGCGCCGTACAGGCCCATCATCTGGATCTGGAACAGCGCATGGAAACTCGTACCGGCGCGGTCCCAGCGGGCCATGGCGAACAGCAGCGCACTGACGCCGATGATCCCGGTGAGCACCAGCATCAGCGCCGAGAGCTGATCCACCACCAGCACAATGCCGAACGGCACTTGCCAGTTGCCCGGCAGGTAGACGCCGATCGAGCCGGGGCCGCCTTGCTGCGTCCAGTACAGCAGCAGGATCGCCGTGGCGAGGCCGAGCACGCTGGAGAACAGGTTGATACGCGCCTTGAGCGGCCGACGTTTCTCGCTGAGCATCAGCATCAGGGCGGCGGTCAGCAGCGGCAGCAGGATCGGCGCGACGATCAGTTGGTTCACCCACGTCATTCCTTGGGCTCCCGGCCGTCCACATGGTCGGTGCCGGTCAGGCCCCGCGACGCCAGCAGCACCACCAGAAACAGCGCGGTCATGGCGAAGCTGATCACGATGGCGGTCAGCACCAGGGCCTGCGGCAGCGGATCGGTGTAGTGCAGCAGGTCCTGCGGCACGCCGTCCTTGATGATCGGCTCCTTGCCGATAAACAGGCTGCCCATGCTGAAAATGAACAGGTTGACCCCATAGGACAGCAGGCACAGGCCCATCACCACCTGGAAAGTCCGTGGGCGCAGGATCAACCACACGCCCGAGGCCGCCAGGACCCCAATGGCCATTGCGATGACTTCTTCCATCAGGCGGCTCCTTCGGTTGTGACGACTACTTTGGGCTGGTTGCTCGGTTTATGCGCGCGCACCGACTGGTGTCCGAGGGCGGTGAGCATCAACAGGGTCGAGCCGACCACCATGGCGTACACACCCACATCGAAGAACAACGCGCTGGCGATATGGATATCGCCCAGCACCGGCACGCTCAGGTGCAAAGTGTGAGTGGTGAGGAACGGGTAGCCGAAGAACAGCGCACCCAGCCCGGTAAGGGTGGCCGCGAAGAGGCCGAAGCCCATCCAGCGCATCGGCCGCAGGCTCATCTGCGCCTCGACCCACTGGGTTCCGGCGACCATGTATTGCAGGATAAACGCCACCGACATCACCAGGCCCGCGACAAAACCGCCTCCCGGTTGGTTGTGGCCGCGCATGAACAGGTAGAACGACACGACCAGGGCGATCGGCAGCAGCAGGCGCACCAGCACCGCCGGCACCATCATAAAGCCCAGGGCGGTGTCGCTGGCCTGGCGCGGGTTGACCAGGTCGGTGGCCACGTCCGGCGCCAACTGCCGCTGTTGCGGCGGCAGCTCCATGCTTTCCTTGGACGGGCGGAAACGCCGCAGCAGGGCGTAGACCGTCAGCGCCACGGCGCCGAGCACGGTGATTTCGCCGAGGGTATCGAAGCCTCGGAAGTCGACCAGCATCACGTTCACCACATTGCTGCCGCCGCCTTCGGGCAGGGCGCGGCTGAGGTAGAACGAGGAGATATCGTTGGGGGTCTGGCGGGTCAGCATTGCGTAGGACAGCAACGCCATGCCGCCGCCCACCACGCTCGACAGCAGAAAGTCGCGGACCCGGCGGACCCTGGCTCGACGCAAGGTGTTGGGCAGCGGCGAGACCTCTTCGATCCGCCGTGGCAGCCAGCGCAGGCCCAGGAGAATCAGCACGGTGGTCACCACTTCCACCACCAATTGGGTCAGCGCCAGGTCGGGCGCCGAGAACCACACGAAGGTAATGCAAGTCATCAGGCCGCACACGCTGACCATGGTCAGGGCGGCGAGCCGGTGGTACTTGGCTTGCCAGGCGGCGCCCAGGGCACAGGCGATCGCCAGCACCCACAGGGTTACAAACACCACGGAGCCGGGGATTTTCGGGCGGTCGCCCCAGCTAAGGCCGCTGTTAAGCATGGGGATCAGGCCGCCGATCAGCGCCACCAGGACCAATAGGAACAACTGCGGTTGCAGGCGCTTGGTGCTGATGCGTTTTTCGACCTTGCGCACGCCGCGCATCATCATCACCAGGCTGCGCTCGAAGCCGCGCTTGCCGTTGAAATAACTGATAACCGGCGGGTACTTGAAACGACCGCGCTTGAGCTGCTTGCGCAGCATCAGGTACAGCACCACACCGCCGGACATGGCCACCAGGCTCATGATCATCGGCGCGTTCCAGCCGTGCCAGATCGCCAGGCTGTACTCGGGCAGCACGCCGCCGACCACCGGCAATGCGGCGGCGGCGAGGATCGAACCGACCACCTGGGCCGGAAAGATCCCCACCAGCAGGCAGGTAAACACCAGCAATTCCACCGGCGCGCGCATCCAGCGCGGTGGTTCGTGCGGGATATGGGGCAGGTCGACGGGCGGCGGGCCGAAGAACACATCCACGGTAAAGCGCAGCGCATAGGCCACACTGAACGTGCCGGCGATGGTGGCGATGACCGGCAAGGTGAATTCCACCCATCGGGTCGCTGAGATAAACACCGTTTCGGCGAAGAACATCTCTTTGGACAGGAACCCATTGAGCAACGGCACGCCGGCCATGGACGCGCTGGCCACCATCGCCAGGGTCGCGGTGAACGGAATCAGACGCACCAGGCCACTGAGCTTGCGGATATCACGGGTGCCGCTTTCGTGGTCAATGATGCCGGCGGCCATGAACAGCGAGGCCTTGAAGGTGGCGTGATTGAGGATATGGAACACTGCGGCCACGGCGGCCAGCGGGCTGTTGAGCCCCAGCAGCAGGGTGATCAGCCCAAGGTGGCTGATGGTGGAGTAGGCCAGCAGGCCCTTGAGGTCGTTTTGAAACATGGCGCAGTAAGCGCCGAGGAGGAGGGTGAGGGCGCCGGCACCGCCGACGATCCAGAACCATTCTTCGCTGCCGGACAGCGACGGCCACAGACGGGCCAGCAGGAACACGCCGGCCTTCACCATCGTTGCCGAATGCAGGTAAGCGGAAACCGGTGTCGGCGCCGCCATCGCGTGGGGCAGCCAGAAGTGGAACGGGAACTGCGCGCTTTTGCTCAAGGCGCCGATCAGCACCAGGGCGAGCATCACCGGGTACAGCGCATGCGCGCGAATCTGCTCGCCCGCCGCCAGCACCTGGTCCAGGTCATAGCTGCCGACGATATGCCCCAGCAGCATCACGCCCGCCAGCAGGCACAGACCGCCCGCGCCGGTGACCATCAGCGCCATATAAGCGCCGCGTCGCGCATCGGCGCGGTGGTGCCAGTAGCCGATCAACAGGAACGAGAACAGGCTGGTCAGTTCCCAGAAAAACACGATCTGGATCAAGTTGCCGGAGATTACCAGGCCCAGCATGGCGCCCATGAACGCCAGGAAAAACGCGAAGAAGCGCGGCACCGGGTCGTCCGGCGACATGTAGTAGCGGGCATACAGCGACACCAATGTGCCGATGCCCAACACCAGCATCGAGAACAGCCAGGCGAAGCCATCCATGCGCAGCACGAAATTCAGCCCGAGGCTGGGCAACCACATGAATTCTTCATGGATCACGCCACCGTGGGCGATCTGGGGGTAGAGCAGGGCGACTCGAACGCTGCCGATCAGCGCCACCAGGCCGGCCAGCAGGGATTCGGTATTGCGCGCGTTGTGCGGCAGCAGGGCCGCCAGACAGCTGCCGATGAACGGCAGAAGCAGTAGAACTATCAAGGACATAGGCTTCTAATCTGCGGGAGTTTGGGATGCATCATACGTGCCGCTTTCATGATCACCAAACGGCAAGATGTGGCAGGATCCTACAGAGGCAGTAGAAGGCAGCTACAAGCGGCAAGCTGCAAGAGAACAGCCGGCCGCGTATTTTCTACGGCTTGTGGCTGATAGCTTAAACCATCAACCCTGATTTTCCGGTTCAACTTCGGCCTTAGCGTCGACAACGTTCGAGCTGTTCCTTTTCATTTCACTCACAATCACCGCCAGCACAATCAACGCCGCCCCCAGCATCGCTATCGGCGGGAAGCGCTCGCCGGCGATCCGCCCGACCACGCCGGCCCACACCGGTTCGCCCGCATAGATCAACGTGGCCCGGGTCGGCGAAACGCTCTGCTGCGCCCAGTTCATCGCCACCTGGATGACCGCACTGGTCAGGCCCAGGCCCACCGCGCTGAACAGCAGCAACCATGAAAACCCCGGCAGCGCCTCGCCCATCGGCACCACCATCAGGAATGACAACAGCGACGCCGTGGCCAATTGCACCACGGTGACGCGGCGCACATCCACCTGCCCGGCGAACGCACTGATCAGGATGATTTCGGCGGCAATTGCGATGGCGCCGATCAACGTCGCGATCTCTCCGGCGCTGAAATTCAGCGATGCACCCGCCGGGCCGGTCAACAGCATCAACCCGGCAAACGCCAGCATGATACCCAGGCTTGGCATCAGGCCCGGTCGACGGCCCAGCACCAGCCATTGCAGCAACGGCACGAACGGCACATACAACGCGGTGATAAATGCCGACTGGCTGCTGAGGATGGTTTGCAGGCCGATGGTTTGCAGGCCGTAGCCGAACATGATGGCCACGCCGATAAACACCCCGGCCTTCAATTCGAACACGTTCAGGTCGCGCAGGGTGCGCAGGGAAAAGAACCCCACCACGAGCGCCGCCGCCGCAAAACGCAGGCCCACGAAAAACATCGGCCCGCTGACGCTCATGGCGTGCTGCACCAACAAGAAGGTGCCGCCCCAGATCATGGTGATAAACACCAGGATGCACTCGGCTTTGCTGAAACGATGGAAACGCGACGGGGAGTTCGAGGAGGTCATGGCGGCTCTGGTCTTGCATAGGAAAGGCACGGACCGCACAATGCGCCGCACGCTGGGCAGTATACTGCGCACACCCACCCATTGAGCAATATAGTGCACAAAGAAAATCCGCAGCGGGCTTCGGTCCTGCAACACGTCAGCCAGAACGTTCGTCGCCTGCGCCACGCCGCCGACCTCAGCCAGACTGCGCTTTCAGAAAAGTCCGGGGTCAGCCGGCGCATGCTGGTGGCCATCGAAGCCGG
Source organism: Pseudomonas sp. lyk4-R2A-8 (assembly GCF_030209095.1). Taxonomy (NCBI): domain Bacteria; kingdom Pseudomonadati; phylum Pseudomonadota; class Gammaproteobacteria; order Pseudomonadales; family Pseudomonadaceae; genus Pseudomonas; species Pseudomonas sp. lyk4-R2A-8. The sequence continues at coordinate 10,845 of NZ_JARVSS010000041.1, read as the reverse complement.
CGAGAAGAACGTCAGCCTGTCCACCCTCGACCGCGTCGCCGAAGCACTGGATGTGGCGTTCAGCGACTTGATCCAGGCGCCCGATGCGCCCGACCACAGTCGCATCAACGAGCTGGCATGGGCCGGCGAGATTCCCGGCAGCAAGGCGGTGCTGCTGGCCAAAGCCACCGCCCGCCGTGAAGTCGAGTTGTGGGAGATGCGCCTGGAGCCAGGTGATTGCTACAGCCCGGACCCCGACCCGGAGGGCTGGAGCGTGCAGCTGTTTGTGTTCGAAGGTTGCCTGACCCTGCTGGTGGGCGACGAGCAAAAGCCCGTGGCCGCCGGTGAGTTCTTTATGTTCGCCAGCCGCCTTGCCCATGGCTACCGCAACGACGGCGATGTGGCCGTGCGCTTTGTACGCAACGTGGTCATCTAACTGTTTGCCTGGCAACAGTGGATGCACACTTTGCTGGTTTGAACCGCGCTATATGGCATTGATAAACCCGCAACCCGCTGAATTTATTGACGATTAAATTCAGGCACGACTCCTGCAATCCTCCTGGCATTCCCTCGGAGCCTGGAGTCGGCCCATGTCAGCCCACCCTCAACACCCTGCCCATATCATCCGCTCGGATGCCGAAGCCATCGAGGTAGCTACGCGCTTGGCCGAACGCTTTGCCGTTGGCGCCAGTGAGCGCGATCGTGAACGTCGCTTGCCGGTGGCCGAACTCGACGAGTTTTCCGCCAGCGGCCTATGGGGCATCACGGTGCCCAAAGCCTACGGTGGCGCCGAAGTGTCCTATGTCACGGTAGCCGAGGTGATCAAGTTGATCTCGGCCGCCGACCCGTCCCTGGGCCAGATCCCGCAGAACCACCTCGGTGTGGTGGACCTGCTGCTGCACACCGCCAGCGAAGAACAAAAGCGCTATTACTTCGGCAAGGTCCTCGAAGGTTATCGTTTCGGCAATGCGTTCTCCGAGGCCAGGAGCAAGAACGCCGGCATCTTCGACACGCAAATCCGCATCGAAGGCGACAGTGCGCAGATCAACGGTGAAAAGTTCTACTGCACCGGCGCGCTGTTCGCCCACCTGGTGCCCACCGTTGGCAATAACGAGCATGGCCAGGCGTTGATTGCCTTCGTCGAGCGCGACGCCCCAGGGCTGAGTGTGATCGACAGCTGGGACGGCTTCGGCCAGCGCACCACAGCCAGCGGCGGGGTGACCCTCGATGGCGTAACGGTGCCCCTGAGCGCGGTGATACCCGCACACCTGGCGTTCGACCGACCCACGGCCAATGGCCCGATTTCGCAGATCATCCAGGCCGCTGTCGACACCGGCATTGCCGTAGGCGCTTTGGAGCAGGCCAAGCTCCACGCACGTCAGGCGCGGCCCTGGATCGACAGCCAGCAGGATCACGGCTGGCAAGACCCTTTCACGATTGCCGCCATCGGTGACCTGGCGTGGCGCGTGCACGGCACCGAAGCCATTCTCGCCAAGGCCGGCCTGGCCGTGGACCGGGCCCTGGCCGAACCGAATGAAGACAGCGTCGCTCACGCTTCGCTGGTGGTGGCCCAGGCCAAAGTGCTGTCGGCGGAAACCGCGTTGCTCGCCAGCAGCAAACTGTTCGAACTGGCCGGTACGCGCTCGGTGACGGGCAAGTACAACCTCGACCGGTTCTGGCGCAATGCCCGCACCCACACCCTGCACGACCCGGCCCGCTGGAAATACCACTTGATCGGCAATTTCGTGCTCAACGGCGTGAAGCCTGCACGCCACGCCTGGAACTGAGAGACCTGACCCATGACCACACTGACCCTTGCGCGCCAACTGCTGGACAGCACCCGTCGACATGTCGAACGCAGCGATGACCCCTACGTGATCAGCCGCTTTGGCGATCTGCAGATCCGCGTCGACGTGGCCGCCGCCTTGCTCGAACGGGCCGAGACCCATCCCAGTCCGGTCGCCCGCGCCGAAGCGCAGATTGCTGCGGCCGAAGCGCTGATTGCCGCCAGCAACACCGAATTCGAATTGACCGGCCAACGCAGTGCGCTGCCGTCAAGCCTGGATAACCCGCTGCGCCACACCTACCACGCAGTCGGCAACTATCACCTCAACGGAGTGCACTGATGGCCCGTGAAATCCGCCTGAATGCCTTCGACATGAATTGCGTCGGCCACCAATCCCCCGGCCTGTGGGCGCACCCGCGCGACCGGTCGTGGCAGTACAAGGACTTGGCGTACTGGACCGACCTGGCAAAAATCCTGGAGCGGGGCAAGTTCGACGGGCTGTTCATCGCCGACGTGCTGGGCATCTACGACGTGTACAACGGCAATGGCGACGCGGCGATTCGCCAGGCCACCCAGGTGCCGGTCAACGATCCGTTGTCGCTGATCGCCCCCATGGCGATGGTCACCGAACACCTGGGGTTCGGCCTGACGGCATCGCTGTCGTTCGAACACCCGTATCCGTTCGCGCGCCGGCTTTCGACCCTCGATCACCTGACCAAGGGCCGTATCGGCTGGAACATCGTCACGTCCTACCTGGAAAGCGGCGCCAAGAACCTCGGCCAGAAAGCCCAGACTGAACACGACGCGCGCTACGACTATGCCGAGGAATACCTCGAGGTTTGCTACAAGCTCTGGGAGGGCAGTTGGGAAGAGGGCGCGGTACTGCGCGACCGCGAGCGCCGGGTTTTCAGCGATCCGAGCAAAATCCATGAGATCCGCCACATCGGCAAGCACTTCCAGGTGCCCGGTATTCACCTGTGCGAGCCGTCGCCGCAGCGCACGCCGGTGCTCTACCAGGCCGGTGCTTCCAGCCGTGGCAAGCAGTTTGCCGCCGAGCAGGCCGAGTGCGTGTTCGTCGCGGCGCCGTCCAAGGTGCTGCTGAAAAAGACCGTCGCTGATATTCGCCGTCGTGCCGCTGAGGCCGGGCGTGATCCGAAGAAAATCCTGATCTTCAACTTGCAGACGGTGATCGTCGATGAGACCGATGCCAAGGCCAAGGCCAAGTTTGACGAGTACAAATCCTACGTCAGCTATGAAGGCGCGATGGCGCTGATCTCCGGCTGGACGGGCATCGATTTCAGCCAGTTCAAACCGGATGAGCCGCTCAAACACGTGCACACCAATGCGATCCAGTCGGCGGTGGAAGCCTTCTCCACGGCCGATCCGAACAAGGTCTGGACGCCCAATGAACTGGCCGACTGGGTCGGTATCGGCGGCTTTGGCCCGCTGTTCGTCGGTGGCCCGCAGACCGTGGCTGACCTGTTGCAGGAATGGGTAGAGGAGACCGACGTGGACGGCTTCAACCTGGCCTATGCGTTGACCCACGAAACCTTTATCGACGCCGTCGAGTGGCTGGTGCCGGAGCTGCAGAAGCGTGGCGTGTACAAGACCGAATACGCCCAGGGTACGTTGCGCGAGAAGTTGTTTGGTGACGGTGCAAGGTTGGGCTCGAACCATCCGGGCGCGAGCTACCGCAATTTATCTGGGATACAAAAAACCAATGTGGGAGGGGGCTTGCCCCCGATAGCGGTGGGCCAGTTAGAGCACTCGTAACTGACCCAACGCTATCGGGGGCAAGCCCCTCTCCCACAGTTGTCCTGTGTTGATACAAATACTCAAGCCAGCGGACCACCGCACGCATACCCCCCAATAGGAGCAACCCCCTATGAGCGTGCACGAACCCAAGGCTCTCCTGGAACACCTGCGTCACTGGGCACAACTCACGCCGTTGCACATTGCCCTGCGCCACAAGCGTCAGGGACTGTGGCACGCGTGGCGCTGGATCGACACCCTGCGCGATGTAGAACGCCTGGCCGATGGTTTGCGCCAGCAAGGTTTGAGCGAGCAGTCACGGTTGGCACTCAGCGGCGTTTTTGAGCCGAACCTGCTGTTGCTGGCGTTGGCGGCCCAGTCCGTCGGCGCGCAGGTGCTGACGCTGGCCGACAACCTGGAACCCCAGACCTTGGAACAACAGCTATGGCGTATTCATCCCAGCCACGTCTACGTTCAAGGTCGCCAGCCCGATTGGGCGTTTACCCAGCGGTTGGATTTTGCCCAACTGCTCGGCCCGGTTGACCCGGCGCAACATGTGCAGCGTTGGTGGAATTCCACAGCCGAAACCGCGTTGTGGAGTGAAGAGGGCACCCACTGGCAAGGCGGCCTGGCGGTGGTTCTGGAGCAATGGCTGCACAGCGGCCACGGCCTGGCCTTCCCGGAGAGTCCGGCGTCGGCGCGGCGTGATCGCAGCGAAGTCGCGCCCACCGGCCTGCTGTTATCGCCGGCGCGCCTGCAGCAGGTGGCCGACGAGATCGAAACCCGCCTCGCGCCCCACGGCACCTGGCGCCGACGCCTGTGCGAGTGGGCCATCGCCGATCCGCGCAGCGGCCTGCGTCGGTTTCTGAAAAACCGCGTCCGCAGGTTATTGGGCTTTCAGCGTCTGACTTCCATCTGGCAGCCCGTCAAATCCAACGCCGAGCCGACCTGGCTGGCCGAATTCAAACGGAAAAGCGCATGAGCCAGGCCATCCTCCAGGTGCGGGACATCTCGCTGTCGTTCAAAGGCGTCAAGGCGATCAATGGGCTGTCATTCGAGGTGCAGCGCGGCGAGATCTGCGCGTTGATCGGCCCCAACGGTGCCGGCAAAAGCTCGCTGCTCAACGTGCTCAACGGTGTGTATCGCTACGATGCCGGAGAGATCGTTTTTGAAGACCAGCATTTTCAGCGCATCGACCCGTTGGGCGCGGCGCGCCGAGGTATCGGTCGCACCTTTCAGAACAACGCCTTGTTCAAAAAAATGAGCGTGCTCGACAACATCCTCACGGGTTTGTCGCGGCATATGCGCAGCACGTTGATCGAGCAGGCCCTCGGCTTGCCGCGTGCGCGACGCGAAGCCGAGGCGTTTCGCCAGCGTGGCCAAAGCATCCTCGAATTTCTTGAGTTGCAGGCCCACCGCGATGTGCTGGTGGGCAACCTGTCCTACGGCCTGCAAAAGCGCGTGGAATTGGGCCGCGCCTTGATCGCCGGGCCGAGCCTGTTGTTGCTCGACGAGCCCATGGCCGGCATGAACGCCGAGGAAAAACAGGACATGGCGCGCTTCGTCGCCGATGTGAACCGCGACCTCGGCACCACGGTGGTGTTGATCGAACACGACATCGGCGTGGTCATGGGCCTGTCCGACCATGTGGTGGTGCTCGACTACGGGCGCAAGGTCGGCGACGGCACCCCCGCCGAAGTCCAGGCGAACCCCGACGTAATCGCGGCCTACCTGGGAGTCGCACACTGATGACCTTCTTCTTTGAAACCCTGCTCGGCGGCCTGCTCGCCGGTACCCTGTATTCCCTGGTCGCCATCGGCTTCGTGCTGATCTACAAGGCCAGCGGCGTGTTCAATTTCGCCCAGGGCGCGATGCTGCTGTTTGCCGCGCTGACCTTTGTCAGCCTGCATGACCAGGGCGTGCCCTTTGCCCTGGCGTTACTGCTGACGGTCATCGTGATGATTGTCGGCGCGTTGCTTATCGAACGGTTGGTTTTGCGGCCGTTGGTGAACCGTTCGCAAATCACCCTGTTCATGGCCACGCTGGGCCTGTCGTTCATCATCGAAGGCCTGGCTCAGGGCTTGATGGGGTCTCAGGTACGCGCGCTGGACCTGGGCATCGATGATGTGCCGCTGTTTGTCGGCCCGCTGATGCTCAGCCAGTTCGACCTGATCGCCGCCGTCGTGGCCGTGGTGCTGGTAACGGTGCTGGCGCTGCTGTTCAACAAGACCCGCATCGGCGTGTCGCTGCGTGCGGTGGCGGATGACACCACGGCGGCGCTGTCCATCGGTATCCACCTCAACCGTATCTGGCAGATCGTCTGGGCGGTGGCGGGCGTCGTCGGGCTGGTGGCCGGGCTGCTGTGGGGCGCGCGTCAGGGCGTGCAGTTCTCGCTGTCGCTGGTGGTGCTCAAGGCGCTGCCGGTGTTGATCATCGGCGGCTTTACCTCGATTGGCGGGGCGATTGCCGGCGGGCTGATCGTTGGCGCGGCGGAGAACCTTGCCGAGGTGTATATCGGCCCGCTGATCGGCGGCGGCATCACGCCCTGGTTCGCCTATGTACTGGCCCTGGCCTTCCTGTATATGCGCCCCGCCGGCCTGTTCGGCGAGCGCGCCATCGAGCGAGTCTGAAACCATGTCGATTCCTGTTGCTGAACACACCGCACCGTTGCTGCTGATCCAGCGACGTGTGCCCTGGAGCCTGCTCGGCCTGCTGACGTTGGCGTTTATCGTGGTGCCGCTGTGGGGCAATGACTATTGGCTCAATGCGATCCTGATTCCATTTCTGGTGCTTTCACTGGCCGGGCTGGGCCTGAATCTGCTCACCGGTTATACCGGGCAAACCTCGGTCGGCGCCGCCGGGTTCATGGCCGTCGGCGCCTTCGCCACCTATGGTTTTCTGCTGCGCCTGCCTGAGCTGGGCCTGCCGGTGGCGTTGCTCGGCGGCGGGATCATCAGCGCCCTGGTCGGGCTGCTGTTTGGCTTGCCGAGTTCGCGAATCAAAGGCTTCTACCTGATGGTCACCACGTTGGCCGCGCAGTTTTTCCTGGAGTGGCTGTTCGTCAAATTCCCCTGGTTTTACAACTACGGTTCGTCCGGGACCATATCGGCACCGAGGCTGGCGCTGTTGGGTCATGACCTCAACACGCCGTTGGGCCGCTACTGGCTGACCCTGGTCACGGTGCTGCTGTTGACGTGGGCCGCCGTCAACCTGGTGCGCAGCCAGGTGGGCCGCAACTGGATGGCGATCCGCGATATGGACACTGCCGCCGCCGTGGTCGGGATTCCAGTAGCGCGCTATAAGCGCCTGGCGTTTGCGGTCAGTTCGTTCTACCTGGGCATCGCCGGCGCATTGTGGGCCTTTGCCTACCTGGGCACGGCCAGCGCCAGCAGTTTCGATATCAATCGCTCCTTCCAGATCCTGTTCATCATCATTATCGGCGGCATGGGCAGTATCGCCGGCAATTTTGTCGGCGCTGCCTTCATCAGCTTGCTGCCGATCTTCCTCAGCCACGCCGGGCAGGCGCTGCTCGGCGGTGCGGTGGATGCGGGGCAGTTGCAGAACCTGCAGAAAATCATTTTTGGCGTATTGATCATCGTGTTCCTGATCAAGGAACCCGAGGGTTTGATTCGCCTGTTGCACAACCTTCGCGATTGGCTGCGGCAGTGGCCGCTACGTTTCTAACCCTTCTAAAGAGAACCTCCATGCGTGCATCCTTGAAACGTTCCCTGGCCGGCGCTGCCTTTGCGCTGGCGACATTGGCCGCTGCCGTGCCCCAGGCCGTGGCGTCGGCCGAGCAGCAATTCTTCCCCCTGGCGACCTATCGCGTGGGGGCCTACGCCTCCAGCGGCGTGCAGGTGTGGGCCGGGATGATTGACTACCTGCGCTATATCAACGAGGTCGAAGGCGGCATCAACGGCGTGAAGCTGGTGTGGCAGGAATGCGAGACCGAATGGACGGCGGAGAAGGGCATCGAGTGCTACGAGCGCTTCAAGAACGGCCTGGATGGCGCGCCGGTCGCGGTGTACCAGCCTAACGGCGCACCGGCGGCCTATGCGCTCAGCGAAAGGGCAGAGGTGGACAAGATCCCGCTGATCACCCTTGGCTACGGTCGCACCGAAGCCACCGACGGCACGGTGTTCCCGTACAACTTCCCGGTGATGCTGACCTTTTACAGTGAGGCGTCGAGCCTGGTGAACTACATTGCCCAGCGCGAAGGCGGCTTCGACAAACTCAAGGGTAAGAAAATCGCCACGGTCTACCACGACTCGGCCTACGGGCGCGAAACCCTCGGCCCGCTGAAGCTGCTGGCGGAAAAATACGGCTTTGAAAACATCCAGATTCCGGTGGCCGACCCCGGCAACGAACAGTCCGCCCAATGGCGCCAGGTGCGCCAGGCCAACCCGGACTGGGTGTTCCTGCGCACCTGGGGCGTGTCCACGCCGGTGGCGGTGAAAACCGCCGCGCGCTTCGGCTTCCCGGTGGACCACATCATCGGCGATATCTGGGCCAGTTCCAGCGAAGACGTGTTACCGGCCGGCGCCGCCGCCAAGGGTTACCTGGCGCTCACGCCGTACCCGGCCGGGGCCGATTTCGAGATTCACAAGCGCCTCAAGCAATACGTGCTCGATAAAGGCCACAGCGACCTCAAGGACCTGAAGAACTTCGGCAGCGTCTACTACAACTCCGGCCTGGTGAACGCCGCCGTGGCCGTCGAGGCGATTCGCACCGCCCAGGCCAGGTTCGGCAAGCGCCCGCTCAACGGTGAAGAAGGCCGCTGGGGCCTGGAGCACCTGAATATCGATGATGCGCGCTTGAAGGACATGGGCTACCTGGGCCTGATGCAGAACCTCAAGCTGTCGTGCCGCGACCACGAAGGCGGCGGCTCGGCGCGTGTGCAGCAGTGGGACGGCGCCAACTGGACGCTGATCAGCGACTGGATCGCCGCCGACCGCGCGCTGCTGCGTCCGTTGATCGATGAAAAATCCGCGGCGTTCGCCAAGGAAAAAGGCCTGACGCCACGCACCTGCAATGGGGATGAATAAGCCATGAACCAACCTGCCAGCGCGCCGGCTAGCCCGGCGCTGTTGACTGTCAACGATATCGAGGTGGTCTACGACGGCGCGATCCTGGCGGTGGCCGGGGTGTCGCTGAGCGTGCCCAAGGGCGCCATCGTCGCGTTGCTCGGCGCCAATGGCGCGGGCAAGAGCACCACCCTCAAGGCCATCTCCGGACTGGTGCGGGCCGAGCGTGCCGAGGTCAGCCGGGGTGTGATCGAATATGCCGGGGCGGATTTGGCCGGTATCGACCCGAGCCAGCGTGTGCGCCAAGGCATGGTACACGTGCTGGAGGGGCGCCATGTGTTCAGCCAACTGACGGTGGAAGACAACCTGCGCAGCGGCGGCTTTGTGCGGCGCTTGAGCCGCAAGGCCATGGCCCAGGACCTGGAGCGCATCTACACCTGGTTCCCAAGGCTCAAGACCAAGCGCCACACCCGCGCCGGGCTGACCTCCGGCGGCGAGCAGCAAATGGTCGCCATCGGCCGAGCGTTGATGACCCGTCCTACTTTGGTACTGCTCGACGAGCCGTCCATGGGTTTGGCGCCTATGATCGTGCAGGAGATCTTCGAGATCATTGCGCAGCTCAACCGCGAGCAGCAGGTGAGCTTCCTGATCGCCGAGCAGAACATCAACGTCGCGCTCACCTATGCGGCCCACGGCTATGTGCTGGATACTGGCCGCGTGGCGTTGAGCGGCAACGCCGCTGACCTGCTGGCGCGCGGCGACCTGCATGACATCTACCTGGGTAAACAGTAAGGGCGAACCTGCATGACGCAATCCACCCGCAACGCTGATGTGCTGATCATCGGCGGCGGCCTGAGCGGCACGATGTTGGCCGTGCAATTGCTGCGCCTGCCGGGCCGGCGCCGCATCCTGGTGATCGAACCGCGTGCCGAACTGGGCCGGGGCGAAGCCTACAGTGCGGTCGAGTTGGGCCACACCCTCAACGGCAACGCCGCGCGCATGAGCGTCGACCCGGACAACCCCGACGACCTCACGCAGTGGCTCACCGATCACATCGCAGCCGGCGGTTGGCCGGAGTCGGCCGAGCAGCCGGTGCCGATCAGCGAACTTTTTCCGCCGCGCGGGCTGTTTGGTGTGTATGCGCAGCAGCGGCTGGCGGAAGCACAGGCACGCTCGGCGTCTACGGTGGAGCATGTCAGGGCCGAAGTGGTCGACGTGCAAGTGGAGGCGGATTCAACCCTGCTGACCCTCGATAACGGCCAGCCAGTACGCGGCGCCTGTGCGGTATTGGCCACCGGCATGTTCCCGGCGGCGCGCACGCCACAAACCGAGTCGAGCGGTTTGAACGCGGCGGCGCTGGACCCTTGGGACGTACACGCCATGACTGAACTTGACCCGCAGTCGACGGTGCTGATCATCGGCTCGGGGCTGACCATGGTCGATGCCGTGGTGTCCCTGGAACAGGCTGGCCATCGTGGACCCATCGAGGTGTTTTCGCGCCATGGCCTGCTGCCTCATGTGCGCCGCCAGCCACCGAGCTGGGTGGATTTCCTCGGCGAAGACCACAGCCTGCGCAGCCCCCGGCAGTTGCTTCGCGAAGTACGACGTCAATGTCGGATTGCAACGACGCAGGGCATTGATTGGCAGGCGCCGCTGGACACGGTGCGCGTGCATATCGGCCGGTTGTGGAGCCAGGCCAGTGAGCGTGAAAAGCGCCAGTTCGTGCGGCATGTGCGGCCGTGGTGGGAAAGCCATCACCATCGCTCGCCGCCGTTGAGTGCGCAGTTGCTGGCGCGGTTGCACGAGGAGGGGCGGTTGCGCGTTCGCGCGGCGTCGTTCAAGGGGTTGGCGCCTGCGGGTGAGGGCGTGACGATCCGTTTGCGCTATCGCGGTGAGCAAGCGCTGACCCAGGTGTCGGGCGCGGCCCTGATCAACTCCAGCGGCATCGAATACGACTGGCGCCGCGTGGCCCGGCCGTTGCCGCAGCAGTTGCTCAAGCGCGGGCTGATCCAGCCTGGGCCGTTGGCGTTGGGGATCGCGGCGGACACGGCCGGTGCAGTGCTGGATGCCCAGAGCCAGGTCAGCGCGCGACTGTTCGCCATGGGCCCGCCGTTGCGCGGGATGTGGTGGGAGAGTACTGCGGTAACGGATGTGGCGCTGCAAGCCAAAGCATTGGCCTCGAAGCTGGCAGAGGTCTAAAAGAAGCTGACAGAGGACTTAGTGTGGGAGGGGGCAAGCCCACCCATAGGTGATCGTCCCCACGCTCTGCGTGGGAATGCCGCCTGGGACGCTCCGCGTCCCGCC
>NZ_JARVSS010000044.1:0-19149 GCF_030209095.1 Pseudomonas sp. lyk4-R2A-8 | reverse complement strand
TTTCATGAAGATCAAGAGCGTCTTTCCCGGCAATCCGTGAAGAACCAAAAAAAAGACCCCGCGTAACCGCGAGGCCTGATTCAGGCTGGACGATGCATTATTACCAGCCGTGACGGTAGTAGCCATGGGGCGGGCCATAGTAGTAGCCACGCGGTGGGCCGTAATAAACCGGTGCCGGGCGGTAATACACCTGCTGTTGTACATAAACCGGTGGCGGCGGCGCGTAGTAAACCGGCGGCGGTGCGGCGTAGACAGGCTGGGGCTGCACATACACCGGTTGCTGCACATAGACTTCACGGGGTTGGCTGGCAACCACGGAGCCCACCACGGCGGCGCCGACCAACGCACCCAAGGCGGCCGGACCAGCCCATCCACCACCGTGGGCGGAAGCTTGGCCTGCCATAGCGAGTGCACCCACCAGCAGGGCGATCTTGGGGATTGTACGAATCATGGTCATTCCTCGGTTAGCCCCAGCGCTCGTGTCCTGCCTTCAATGGACTCAAGTCATGTCGCGGGGATACTTTTAAGACAACGTATTTCTAAAAAACAGCACGGCCGCTAGGTAAAGGTTGTGTAAGGTCTGTACCGATTTGCTTACTCAAAGGAGTTTTCCATGCAGATGCACCCCAACAAGGACACCCAGCTGTGCATGTCACTGTCGGCGCGCCCCGGTAATTTCGGCTTGCGATTTCATAACCATCTGTACGAACAGTTGGGTCTGAATTTCTACTATAAGGCCTTCAGCAGCCAGGATTTGCCCGGCGCGATCAGCGGCATTCGGGCGCTGGGCATCCGTGGATGCGGTGTGTCCATGCCATTCAAGGAGGCGGCCATTGCCTTGGTGGACGAACTCGACGATTCGGTTCAAGCCATTGATTCGTTGAACACCATCGTCAACGCCAACGGCCATCTCAAGGCTTACAACACCGACTACATCGCCGTCGAACAACTGCTGAAAAAGCACGCGGTTCCACAGGATTCGACCTTCGCCCTGCGCGGCAGCGGCGGAATGGCCAAGGCCGTGGCGAGTGCTTTGCGTGACGGTGGCTATGCCAACGGTGTGATCGTGGCACGTAATGAGAGGGCGGGGCGAGCACTGGCCCATCACCTGGGGTATGCCTGGCAGGCAGATATGGCCGACCTTCGCCCGGACATGCTGATCAACGTTACCCCCATCGGCATGACTGGCGGCGCTGAGGCGGATGCGTTGGCGTTTGACGCAGACATTGTCGAGACTGCGCGGACTGTCTTCGATGTGGTGGCGATTCCAGCCGAAACACCCTTGATCGTGCATGCACGAAGCCAAGGCAAACAGGTGATTACCGGGTTGGAGGTGATCGCCATTCAGGCGCTGGAACAGTTCGTGCTCTATACCGGTGTGCGGCCTACCCAGGAACAGTTCGAAAAAGCCGTGGCGTTTGCCCGTCTCTAAAGCTCGGTCAGGCGATGAGGGTATTGACCGACTCACCGCCATCAGGAACCACCCCCCGACTCAACTTTTACGGGGTCAAGCCTGTTCCAACTGCGCCAAGCGTTCTTCCAGCGCGGCGATTCGCGCTTCCAGCTCTTCCATACGTTCGGCCGACACCCCGGCGGCGCCACGCTCCACCGGGGTGCCGCGCGCGGAGATAATCGCTTCGATATCCGCCGGATCACCCAGCGCATGGGTGTAACGGTCTTCCCGCTGCCCCGCCTGGCGCGGCACCAGTACCGCCAGCCCGCGCGCGATGAGACGTTCGAGCTGGTGCACGACCTGTTCGGCGTCCTCGAAATCGTGCATGCGCCCGCTGCGGGTCAGCAACTCACTCACCGTCTGCGGGCCGCGCAGGAACAGCAGCCCGATCAGAATCACCTGGGCCGGCACCAGTTCCAGCGCCTTGTCCACCCGGTGCTCCCAGCGGTCGGCACGGCTGCCCATCACCAGGCGGGTAAAACCCTGGCCTTCCAGCGCACGCAGGCTCTGGCCCACCTGACCCTGGCTGAGGTTCATCACCGGTTCGCGGCTGGTTTTCTGGTTGCAGGCCAGTACCAGGGCGTTAAGGGTCAGCGGGTAGGTTTCCGGGTTGGTCGCCTGTTTCTCGATCAGGCAGCCCAGGACGCGTATTTCCGTGCTGTTCAGGCGCGGCTCGGGGGTATCGGTGTCGTGCTCGGCGGTCATCGCGCGTTCCCTATGCAGTGAAGGCCATTAGCCTATCCCTGAAAAAATAAAAGACAAGCAGCGGGCATGGCTATAATCGCCGCTGGTTGCAACCCTGCCATTACCGATGAGACTGCCATGACTATTTCCCTGTACGCCGCCTCCGTCCCTGTGTTCAAGCAAATGCTCAACGCCCTGAGCGATGTGCTGAACAAGGCCGAAGCCCACGCTGCTGCCAAGAACATCGAGCCCAATGCCTTGCTGCAGGCGCGTCTGTTTCCCGATATGTTCCCACTGGTGCGCCAGGTGCAGATCGCCGTTGACTTCGCCAAGGGCGTTTCCGCGCGCCTGGCCGAGATCGAAGTGCCTAAATATGACGACAGCGAAGTGACCTTCGCCGACCTGCAGGCGCTGATCGCCAAGGTGCTGGCCTTTATCGACACCCTCAAGCCCGAGCAGATCGACGGCAAGGAAGGCATCGAAATCGTCACCCGCCCAGGTACACCTAAAGAGAAGCGCTTCAGCGGCCAGTCCTACCTGCTGACCTACGGCCTGCCGCAGTTCTTCTTCCACGTCACCACCGCGTACGCGTTGCTGCGTCACAACGGTGTGGAAGTGGGCAAGCGCGATTACATGGGCGCCTTCTAAGCCTGTAAAAAAGCCTGGCGACGCTCTTCAATGAACGCCGCCGGGCTTTTTTTCGCGTGGTATTTACACCGGCTGGTCTTGCTTGCCCAGACAGGCAGCCGCGGTGAACAGCACATCGGTGGACGAATTCAGCGCGGTCTCAGCCGAATCCTGCAGCACACCGATGATGAAACCTACGGCCACCACCTGCATGGCGATCTCACTCGGAATGCCGAACAGGCTGCACGCCAGGGGAATCAGCAACAAAGAACCGCCGGCCACGCCCGAGGCGCCGCAGGCGCAAATAGCCGCGACCACACTGAGCAACACGGCGGTCGGCAGGTCGACACTGATGCCCAGGGTGTGCACGGCGGCCAGGGTCAGCACGGTGATGGTAATCGCGGCGCCGGCCATGTTGATGGTGGCGCCCAGCGGGATCGACACCGAGTAGGTGTCTTCATGCAGGCCCAGCCGCTCGCTCAGCGCGAGGTTGACCGGGATGTTCGCCGCCGAGCTGCGGGTGAAGAATGCGGTGATGCCGCTTTCGCGCAGGCACAGCAGCACCAGCGGATACGGATTGCGCCGCAGCTTCCAGAACACGATGGCCGGGTTGATCACCAGCGCCACAAACAGCATGCAGCCGATCAGCACCATCAGCAGGTGCGCGTAGCCGAGCAGGGCACCGAAACCGGAGGTGGCCAGGGTCGAGGCCACCAGGCCGAAGATACCCAGCGGGGCGAAGCGAATCACCACGCGCACGATCAACGTCACGCCGTTGGAGAGGTCATCGAGCACGGTGCGGGTGGTTTCGCCGGCATGCCGGATGGCCACGCCCATGCCGATGGCCCAGGCCAGGATGCCGATGAAGTTGGCGTTCATCAGCGCACTCACCGGGTTGTCCACCACGCTCAACAGCAGGCTTTGCAGCACTTCGCCGATGCCGCCGGGTGCGCTCACGGTGGCGTCATGGGTGGCGAGCACCAACGATGACGGGAACCACATGCTGGCAATCACCGCGACCACGGCAGCAGCAAACGTGCCCAGCAAATACAGAAACAGGATCGGCTTGATATGGGTTTCCTGGCCGTGCTTGTGGTTGGCAATCGAGGCCATCACCAGCACAAACACCAGGATCGGCGCCACGGCCTTGAGCGCAGTCACAAACACTTTGCCGATAAACCCGGTGGCTTTGGCCGCCTCCGGCAGCAGCAAAGCCAGGAGAATACCGGCGATCAAACCGATGACGATTTGCGTGACCAGGCTGACGCGGGTCAGGCGTTGAAGAAGGGAAGGGGCAGCAGTCATAAGCAGGTTGTCTCTGGTTTTTTTAAGTGCGCAGCCCAGCGATCAGAAAGGGCTGTAGGAAGCAGGTCGCGGAGTCTAGCATGCCGTGGCCCGCGCTCCGGCGGCTGTGGCATCGGGTCGCCGGGGTTCGCCTGGGCCGTCAGAGCAGGGCGGTAAACAATTCGCGCCGTGCGCCTTCGGTAATCGCCACGATGCCGGGGTGCTTGACCTTGCGCTCCACCGAGATGGCGTAGAACGACTCGGTGACTGCGTCGGTCTGGCCAATCAGCGCTACGCCGTACTGGCGCACCACCTCGTCGGCAATCACGCTGGGGGCGATGAAAATCCCGCTGCCGGACTGACCAAACGCCTGCATCAAGGCGCTGTCGTCGAACTCGCCGATGATCTTCGGCTGGATCTGCTGCTCGGCGAACCAGCGCTGCAAGCGGCTGCGGACCACGGTTTCCGCGCCGGGGATGAGCAGCGGTGCGCCGTGCAGGCAGTGTGGGAATGTTCCGGCATGCCGGTCGGCCAATTCCTGGGTGGCGAAGAAACTGATGCCGCATTCTCCCAGTTTCTGGCTGTAGCCTTTGATATCCAGATGCGTGGGCATGGGGCTGTCGGAAATCACCAGGTCCAGGCGCTGGATCGCCAGGTCCGCCAGCAGCCGTTCGAGTTTGTCCTCGCGGCAAGTAATGCGCAGCGGCTCGCTCAATTCCATGGTGGGTGCGATCAGCCGGTAGACGATGGACTTGGGCACCACATCCGCCACCCCGACGCGGAACACAATCTGCTGCTCCTTGGGCTGCGCGCGCAGCATGGCCTCCAGTTCATTGCCGGTCTGAAACATCTGCTCGGCGTAGGGCAACGCCTGGCGGCCGGCTTCGGTCAGTTCGAGCTGACGGCCGACCCGCTGAAACAGCGCGATACCGAAGGTTTGCTCGAGCAGGCTGAGCTGGCCGCTGATGGTCTGCGGCGTCAGGTTCAGCTGCTCGCAGGCGCGCACGATGCTGCCGGTCTTGGCCACAACCCAGAAGTAGTGCAGTTGTCGGTAATTGAGCATGGTCAGCCGTCACTTCGTAAAAGTCGAAGTATATGCCAGAAAAATACGAATTTTCCTGAACTGTTCGTCTGCATAGAATGCGTCGCTATCGCGGGGCCACTAGTAGAGCCTCAATGTTCTAACGAGGGATACAGCATGACACTCAAATCTTTCGGCGCGGCCTCGTTGCTTGCGCTTTCATTGGTGGTGGTCAGCGGTTGTGATCAGGTCGAAAAAAGCGCGCAGCAAGTGATCGGCAAGGCCTCGGAATCGGCCAAGCAGGCAATTGATGACACCCAGAAAGCCGCTGAGCAGGCGCTGAGTGAAGCCACCCAAGGCCTGATCACCCCTCGCCAGAAGGACGATCAGGCCGATAAAGAGGCTGAATCGAACAATCAAGAAACTTAATTCTCCAGCACACCACCAGGACTGACCTATGGATTACCTTGTACAACTGGCCGCCAGCCCCACCGCGTGGATTGCCCTGGCGACTCTGATCGTGATGGAAATCGTGCTGGGCATCGATAACCTGATCTTTATTTCGATCCTCACCAATAAATTGCCGGAAAAACACCGGGCCAAGGCGCGGCGCATCGGCATCAGCATGGCGCTGGTTCTGCGCCTGGGCCTATTGAGCACCATCGCCTTCATCGTGCAGCTCACCGCGCCGGTGTTCGAAGTATTCGGCCAGGCGTTCTCCTGGAAGGACATGATCCTGATCGCCGGTGGCCTGTTCCTGGTGTGGAAGGCCACCACCGAGATCCATCACAGCATGGACCCTGAGCCCGAAGAGAAAGAGAGCACCAGTAACGCCGTGAGCATCGGCTTTGCCGCGGCCATCGGGCAGATCCTGTTGCTGGACCTGGTGTTTTCCATCGACAGCATCATCACGGCCGTGGGCATGACCGAGCACTTGCCGATCATGATCATTGCCGTGGTGACCTCGGTGATTGTGATGCTGGTCGCGGCCGAACCGCTGGCCAAGTTCATCAACGACAACCCGACCGTGGTGATGCTGGCCCTGGGCTTCCTGATCATGATCGGCATGACCCTGATCGCCGAAGGCTTTGGCGCCCATGTGCCCAAAGGCTACGTGTACGCGGCCATGGCATTCTCGGCGGCCATTGAGTGCCTGAACATCGCCCGGCGCAACCGCCACAAGCGTTTGCTCGCCGCGCGCCGGTAAACCCTGAAACAAACCGGCCGGCTGCGCTCATAAGAGCCCAGCCGGCCTTTTGCTGTCTGCTAGAATCGGCGCACTTGATAGCTTGAGGTCCAGCATGAACGAGCCGATTCGCCTTACCCAGTACAGCCACGGCGCGGGTTGTGGCTGCAAGATTTCGCCCCAGGTTTTGGAAGTGATCCTCGCCGGCAGCGGCGCACAGAACCTCGACCCCAACCTGTGGGTGGGCAATGCCTCGCGGGACGACGCGGCGGTGTATGCCATCGACGACGAGCGCGGCGTGGTCTCCACTACCGACTTTTTCATGCCGATCGTCGATGATCCCTTCGATTTCGGCCGGATTGCCGCCACAAACGCCATCAGCGACATCTACGCCATGGGCGGCGATCCATTGATGGCCATTGCGATCCTGGGCTGGCCGGTAAATGTGCTGGCACCGGAAGTGGCCCGTGAAGTCATCCGCGGCGGCCGCTCGGTGTGCGATGCAGCGGGCATCCCCTTGGCGGGCGGGCATTCGATTGACGCGCCGGAGCCTATTTTCGGCCTGGCCGTGACCGGTATCGTGCAAAAGCGCCATATGAAGCGCAACGATACCGCCACCGCCGGCTGCAAGCTCTACCTGACCAAACCCCTGGGCATCGGCATCCTTACCACCGCCGAGAAGAAGGGCAAGTTGCGCGAGGCCGACATTGGCCTGGCTCGCGACTGGATGTGTACCCTCAACAAGCCCGGCAGTCGCTTCGGTAAATTGGCCGGCGTCACGGCCATGACCGATGTCACCGGTTTCGGTCTGCTGGGGCATCTGGTGGAAATGGCGGACGGCAGCGGCCTGACGGCACGCATCGAATACGCCAAGGTCCCACGCCTGCCGGGGATTGAGGACTACCTTGAGCAGGGCTGTATGCCCGGCGGCACTTTGCGCAATTTCGACAGCTATGCCAGTAAGCTCGGGCGTCTGCAGGAATTGCACAAGCGCGTGCTGTGCGACCCGCAGACCAGCGGCGGCCTGCTGATCGCGGTCACTCCTGAAGGCGACGCCCAATTCCACGCCGTGGCCGCTGAACTGGGCCTGAGCCTGGCGCCCATCGGTGAACTGGTCGAGCGACAGACCCACGCGGTAGAGGTGGCTTGATGGCAACTGACGTCACCGACTATCGCAGCATTTTCCTCAACGACCGGCCGATGATGGATACCCGTGCGCCGGTCGAGTTCGTCAAAGGCGCCTTCCCCGGCGTCGTCAACCTGCCGCTGATGACCGATGACGAACGCCAGCGTGTCGGCACCTGCTACAAGCAGCAAGGCCAGCAGGCCGCCATTGTCCTGGGGCATGAACTGGTGTCCGGGGCGATCAAGGCCGAGCGCATCGAACGCTGGGCACAGTTCGCCCAGGCTCACCCTGATGGCTATCTGTATTGCTTTCGTGGCGGGCTGCGCTCGCAGATCGTGCAACAGTGGCTCAAGACGGAGGCCGGTATCGACTACCCCCGCGTCGGCGGCGGCTACAAGGCCATGCGCACGTTTTTGCTCGATACCCTGGAACACGCCACCCAACAGTGTGATTTCGTGCTGCTTGGCGGCATGACCGGCACCGGCAAGACCGAAGTCCTCGGCCACTTGCGCAATGCCCTGGACCTGGAAGGCCACGCCAACCATCGCGGTTCCAGCTTCGGCAAGCGCGCCACGGCGCAACCGTCCAATATCGACTTCGAAAACCGCCTGGCCGTGGACCTGCTGAAAAAACGCGCGGCCGGCATCGAGCAGTTTGTGGTCGAGGACGAAAGCCGCATGATCGGCAGCTGCGCGCTGCCATTGCCATTGCACAAAGGCATGCAGACGTTTCCGATGGTGTGGCTGGAAGACAGCCTTGAAGGGCGCGTCGAACGCATCCTGCGCGATTACGTGGTCGACCTGTGTGCCGAGTTCATCGCCACGTTTGGCGAACAGGGCCAGGCGTTGTTCGGCGAGCGGCTGACCCAGAGCCTGGCCAATATCCACAAGCGCCTGGGCGGCGAACGGTTCCAACGCTTGCAGGTGATCCTGCAGGACGCCCTGGCCGAACAGGCGCGCAGCGGCGCCGTGGACCTGCACCGGGGCTGGATCGAAGGCCTGCTGCGTGAGTACTACGACCCGATGTACGCTTTCCAGCGCGAAAGCAAAGGCGCCCGCATCGAGTTCGCGGGCGAGCAGGGCGCCGTGGTGGAGTATTTGCGCGAGCGGAGTACGCGGCGCGAGTGAGGGCGATACCGGGGCCTATCGCGCTGCGTTGCCTGTGGCAGGGGGCTTGCCCCCGATAGCGCCCTCAGCCCCCCGCCGCGTGTTTAAAGCACCACCACCGCAATCAACCCGCACACCACGCCCATCAGCATGGTCAGCCCAGCTACCGTCACCAGCACCCGCGCGTCGAAATCCTTGCGCAGCATCAGCAGCGACGGCAGGCTCACGCTCGGCAACGTCATCAACAAGGCCACGGCCGGGCCGGTGCCCATGCCCAGGGTCATCATGGTTTGTACGATAGGGATCTCGGCCGCCGTAGGAATCACGAACAATGTGCCGACGATCGCCAGCGGCACCAGCCACACCAGGCTGTTGGCCATGGCCCCGTCCACATGAGGGAACAGCCATACCCGCGCGGCACCGAGGATCAGCACAGCCAGGATGTAAACCGGAATGGTGCTCCAGAACAACTGCCACAACGTCCGCATCCAGCGGCTGAAAAAGGGTTGGGCTTCGACCTGACTCACATCGGCCACCGCTTCCAGCGCGGCGTCCGGCACCTGATCGGGGCGGGCGATGCGCTGGGCTACCAGCGACACGCCCACCACCAGCACAATACCCGCCACCAGGCGCAGCGCGGTAAACCCCCAGCCCAGCACAAAGCCCATGAACACCAGGGTCGCCGGGTTCAGCACCGGGTTGGCAATCCAGAACGCCAGCGCCGCGCCCACCGACACTTGTTGCCGGCGCATGCTCGCCGCCACCGGCGCCGCGCAGCAGCTGCACATCATCCCCGGCAAGGCAAACAGACCGCCGCGTACGGTTGAGCCCAACCCGGCCCGACCGAACAGGCGCAGCAACCAGTCACGCGGGATCAGCACCTGCAGCAGCGAGCCGAGAATCACCGCCAGCACGGCGGCTTTCCAGATCGCCAGGAAATACACCTGGGCGTAGGCCAGCGCCGCCGCCAGGGGCGAGCTTTGCTGATCATTGAGAATCGAGGCGCCGATGCTGTGGTTGTCGGCGGCCACAAACGCCTTCACATAGTAGGGCGACCACTTTACGTAGTAGAGGCCGACACAGGCCACCAGCAGGAACAGCGCCGGTTTCCACCAGAACGACCAGCCCCGGACGGGCTGGGTGGAGAGAAGGTTGGACATGGGGATGATCCACAGATGAGACGATAGCCGCGCATCATACGCTGTCAGCTGTCGGCGCTCACCTGTGTCGGTTCCGGGCAAGCCTGATCGCCGTCGTTCAGGCCCTGCTGGTAGTTGCGGCTCAACAGCGAAGCCTTGCCGTTGTGCCAGGTCAGCGTCAGCACATAGAGAGTGTCGTAGTCGCTGCCGGACCAATCATCGGTGATGGTGTGTTTCTCGCCCGACGCCTCACTCGCCACCTTGTTGATCAACTCCGGCAGATAGCCATGGGACCAGGCGGTGTAGATGGTGGCGTTGTGGTATTTGTCTTCGACCAACTCATCGGCCAGGTCGCTGGTGTCATTGGCCGAGAAGTTGATGTTGACTGGCAGGCCGAGCTTGATGGCGCTGGGGCTGATGGTCATCAGGGGACGAATGTAGCTGTAGGAATTGTCCCGCTCGCCTTCCTCGACATTGCGCGTTGGGTTGGGAGCGAACACAAAATTGGCCGGGCCGAATTTTTCCGGCAACACGGTAGCCAGGTTCATCGCGCGGTTCAAACCCTGGCAGTTGAGTTGGCCCAGGCCGCCGGCAGGTTTTTCGCCATGGCGCAGGAACACCAGGGTCTGTACGCCGTCCACCGGCTGGGCGCGACTTTGCGGCGCATCGAGGATGGCTAACGTTGCGCCGCTGACCAGCAGCATCGGCAACATCATGTAGGAATAGCGTTTGAGTCGTTGCACAAGGCGTAAAGGCTTGATCGTCATCAGTAGGTTCGAGTCTTCATGCGTCGCGTTAAGGCGGACAAGCCTGGCCCCAGTGACGCCGTTTGCGTCCTGCGGTGTTCCCTGTCGATATAGCCAGGTGCCTCCATTCACCGTGTGAGCGCTTTTAAGAGTGCAGCGGGGCGCATTGGTTCTCCTCGGCGGGATAATAGCCAGACGATGTTGCGCATTGATGACCCATGCACGACTGCGCGGGGATGACTATCATGGGGGCTTTCCGTCCCTGGGGCCGTCCCGATGAATGCACTTGCCGCTTTCCCGATCAACAGCAAATGGCCTGCCCGGCACCCTGAACGTCTGCAACTGTATTCGTTGCCTACGCCCAATGGCGTCAAAGTCTCGATCATGCTCGAAGAGCTGGGCCTGCCGTATGAAGCGCACAAGGTCAGTTTCGAGACTCAGGACCAACTGTCTCCCGAATTCCTGTCCCTGAACCCCAACAACAAGATCCCCGCGATCATCGACCCCAACGGCCCCGGCGGTCAGCCGCTGGCGTTGTTCGAGTCGGGGGCGATCCTGATTTACCTGGCGGAAAAAACCAGCCAGTTGCTCGCCGAAGACCCGGCCACCCGTTATGAAACGATCCAATGGCTGATGTTCCAGATGGGCGGCATCGGGCCGATGTTCGGTCAATTGGGGTTCTTCAACAAATTCGCCGGCAAGGACTACGAAGACAAACGCCCTCGGGACCGCTACGCCGCCGAGTCGCGGCGCCTGTTGCAGGTGCTGGAGAAACGCCTGCTGGGCCGCACCTGGATCATGGGCGACGACTACAGCATCGCCGACATCGCCACCTTCCCCTGGATTCGTAACCTGATCGGCTTTTATGAATCCGGCGATCTGGTCGCAATTGCGGACTTCCCCAACGTCCTGCGTGCGCTCGACGGTTTTGTCGCCCGCCCGGCCGTGATCCGTGGCCTGAATATTCCGAGCTGATCCATGCCGACTTTCGATTTCAAACAACTGGATGTATTCAGCAGCGTATCGCTCAAGGGCAACCCGCTGGCCGTCGTCCTCGGTGCCGACAGCCTCAGCGACCCACAGATGGCCGACTTCGCCAAGTGGACGAACCTCAGTGAAACCACGTTTTTGCTGACTCCGCGCGATCCTCGTGCTGACTACCGGGTGAGGATTTTTACGACGTTGCAGGAGTTGCCCTTCGCCGGTCATCCGACCCTGGGCAGTTGCCAGGCGTGGCTCCAGGCCGGAGGCAGGCCCAGGGGCGAGGAGATTATCCAGGAGTGTGAAATCGGCCTGGTGCGTATCCGTCGCCAAGGCGCCGAGCTGGCATTTATTGCGCCGCCATTGTTACGGTCAGGCACCGTGGACGCGGCGCTGCTTGAGCGGGTACGCCTGGGGTTGGGGCTGCCGCCGGACAGCATCGTGCGCAGCCAGTGGGTCGACAATGGCGCAGGGTGGCTTGCGGTCATGCTGGCTGATCGTGACCAGGTCCTGGCGTTGCAGCCGGACTATTCACAGCTATTGGGGTTGGCCGTCGGCGTGATCGCCCCCTGCGACCCGGCGCGCGACGATGTGGACGCGCAGTTCGAGGTGCGTGCCTTTGTCGCAGGCGATGGCGCCCAGGAAGATCCGGCCACCGGCAGCCTGAATGCCGGCGTTGCACAATGGCTGCTCGGCGAAGGGCTTGCGCCGCCGTGCTACATCGTCAGTCAAGGCACGGCCATGGGGCGCGCGGGGCGCATCCGGGTCGAGCGTCAAGGCGATGAAATCTGGATCGGCGGCGCCGTCGCCGTGTGCATCGAAGGGCGTCTACAGCTCTAGATCAATACATTATTGCGTGCCTCGCAATACACTGTTCGCCCCTTGGCGTTTGTGCTGCCGGGGCCGAGGGGCATAAGCTTTCGCCCCAAAGATCTCTGCCATTTTTTCAGGAAAGCCATGACCAGCCAGTTCCCCCAAGCCCGCCCACGCCGCCTGCGCCGCTCCCCGGAGCTGCGTGGTCTGTTCCAGGAAACCGAATTCACCCTCAACGATCTGGTGCTGCCGATTTTCGTCGAGGAAGAAATCGACGACTTCGTGCCGATCACCAGCATGCCGGGTGTGCAGCGCATCCCTGAGAAGAAACTGGCCGGCGAGATCGAGCGATTTGCCCGTGCCGGGATCAAGTCGGTGATGACCTTCGGCGTGTCCCACCACCTGGACGCCAGCGGCAGCGACACCTGGAAAGAGCGTGGCCTGGTCTCGCGCATGTCCTCGATCATCAAGGACGCTGTGCCGGAAATGGTGGTGATGTCCGACACCTGCTTCTGCGAATACACCGACCACGGCCACTGCGGCGTGATGCACGGTGCCCACGTCGACAACGACGCGACCCTGGTCAACCTCGGCAAACAAGCCGTGGCCGCCGCCCGTGCCGGTGCCGACGTGATTGCACCCTCGGCCGCCATGGACGGTCAGGTCCAGGCCATCCGCCGCGCCCTCGACGACGCCGGCTTCACCCACATCCCGATCATGGCGTACTCCACCAAATTCGCCTCGGCCCTCTACGGCCCATTCCGCGAAGCCGGTGGCAGCGCACTCAAGGGCGATCGCAAAAGCTACCAGATGAACCCCATGAACCGCCGCGAAGCGGTGCGCGAATCGCTGCTCGACGAACAGGAAGGCGCCGACGCGCTGATGGTCAAACCGGCCGGTGCCTACCTCGACATCATCCGCGACATCCGTGAAGCCTCGCGCCTGCCGGTGGCGGCGTATCAGGTGAGCGGTGAATACGCGATGATCAAGTTTGGGGCTCAGGCGGGGGCGATTGATGAGGATCGGGTCGTGCGCGAAACGTTAGGGTCGATCAAACGTGCGGGGGCGGATTTGATTTTTACGTACTTTGCGATGGATTTGGCGTTGGCGGGGATCTGAAGGCAACGCGAAACCTTTGTGGTGAGCAGGCTTGCCCTGCGCTGGGCTGCGTAGCAGCCCATGACTTGGAAATAGAAGGCTGATTTATTTAACGGTAAATAATATTGATAAAAGTTAAATAATTTTTTTATTGATTGTGCTATTTTTAAATTTTGTCGTTACTTAATACTACTGCAACATGTTTTAACCATGTTTTGCCATCGCTCCATTCGTTGAGGTAATAGTAGTAGCAACCCATCTCTGAGAATAAAAAATCTGCAAGTTTTTGCTCGGTTTTCTCGGTGGAAATCAGCCTTTCCAGTTCTCGTTGCACTATCGTTTTTGTCTCTTCAGAAGAATCAGAGATAAAGTAATTAATTACTTCATCCGCGCTTTTGTGATCATCAACCCAATCTTGATTGAAGTATCCAGCGAGAAATTGCTGTAGCTCAGGATAGTCTTGGTTCATGGATTCGGATAGCCTGTGTGAATACGGTAGCCATTGGGCATGGTTTCGTCTCTTCGAATAATTAAGTAAATCTCTTTTCCTGGAACAGGTGTTGTAGTGTTCTTTTTAAAACTGGTACCTATCGGTTCTTTGGAGTTCTGAATGATGAGCAGTTGGTTGTTGCTTTCTTTGAGAAAGTTTTTAATTTTATTTTTATTCTCGTTAATAACATTTGATATGGCGAGTTCCGCTGTGGCCCTATCGTGAAAAGTAGAGGCCGCAGGGATGTTTGGTTCCTGCCTCAAACGGTCAAGCAACTGTTCGTGAGTTCTACCAATATGCTTTTCCATCAGATGTCCTCCTGCGGCCTCATGTGCGACTAAACCTCCTCCTGGCACTATTACGCTATACGGCCCCTCAGGGCAGTTCGTTTTTTTACAGCTCAGCCCAAGCGGATCCACCCACCCGGTAGGGTTAGGCACATACCGATACCTATTAATCCCACCCGCCAACTTCACCGGGTCCGGCGTGAGGTAGCGACCAATATCCGGATTGTAGTAGCGATGGGGGTTGTAGTGCAGGCCGCTTTCTTCGTCGAAGTATTGGCCCTGGAAACGCAGTGGGTTGTCGAGTTTGCCTACGTCGAGGCGGTCGATTTCGCCGTAAGCGCTGTGGAACAGGCTTGCCCTGCGTAGCGAGCAAGCTCGCTACCGGTGAATGCGGCTTATCAGCAAGGGCGGTGTTGGTTTATAAGGTCAACTTGAGCGGGTGCGCTTTTTTGCATGTCAGTTACATTCGTATTGGCATGCGTATAAAGCGAAGTGATGGTCTTATTCGTTGTTTATGTAAAAGTGGACATCTTCAATGCCTATTTTTATAAATCGCATTTTAGAGGCCTCTATAATTTTTTGATTTTCGATGTTTGTATGGTAAATAAGTTGAGCTGCGGCATGTGTTTCAGCTTCGTAAAACCTGCATAACAGTACGTCGGATTGAGATTCCAAGAATGTGCTGATTTTTTCGGCATTAATATGCTTTTCAAATATTGTCATTTTTGACCAGAGATCTTCAATAGCAATTTCTGTCTTTTGGATGATTAAAATGACGTTGTGCGAGCCTTCAAATATTTGGTTGTCTATTTTTTCGGGGTCGCTAGGGAGGTTTTTGATGGTTGAGTAAATATTACTATTTTCATTTTTTTTGAAAATATCTCGATTTTTAAGTTTTTTGATAGCATCTTTTTTAAATAGATACTCTTCTGTTTTTGAATTAAATTCAGCCGTAAGCGCTGAATGCCATTCTCTTTTAATTGACCAGTTTTCTGACAGCTGCTCTATCACCGAACACCATGATCTCCAGACGCTGTCGAAGTTATGGCTTAATAGTGTCGTAGTGGTGAATTTGGCGTCATTTGTTGGGTGTGCACTTTCCCATGGTCTTATTCCGTGCTCATTTATATATACGGTCGTCATTTTATCTCTTGAAGTAAGTGTGTGAATTTTCGCCGATTTTTAACGGTACTTTTATATCGTGCACGGTATTTTTGGTATTGAAATGTGGTCCGTGATTACCTTCGGTATGTCCTAGAGAGTGCTCATGGATTCTAGTGAGGTGGTTTTTCTTCAAGCTGAAGACATACACACGCCCCATGATATGACGATCCTGATCACGGATGAGCTCCCGATATGTATCTATCGGCTGTGTATTTCGAGGTATGCCTCCTATCTCTTTTGCCCTTCTAAAAGCTCCGTTTCTCGACAGATTGGTATCTGAACCTTTGGGAGGCTCTGCATCTTTCTCACTGATCCTGACGTTTTCCGCCGGATCTGCTGCGCGGCTTTTCGGTTTGCATCCATCAGCGCCCGGACACCTACTCAACCCCAAGGGGTCTACCCACCCGGTAGGGTTAGGCACATACCGATACGCATTGATCCCACCCGCTAACTTCACCGGGTCCGGCGTCAGGTAGCGGCCGATATCCGGATTGTAGTAGCGATGGCGGTTGTAGTGCAGACCGCTTTCTTTGTCGAAGTATTGGCCCTGGAAGCGCAGCGGGTTGTCGAGGTTGCCTACGTCGAGGCGGGCGATTTCGCCGTAGGCGCGGTAGTGGGCGGACCAGGCGATATCGCCCTCGGGGGTGGTGAGTTCCTGGGGTGTACCGAGGTGGTCGAGTTGGTAGTGGTAGGGCGTTGTCTCTTTTGGGCCGAAGCCTTCCAGTAGGGCCAGCGGCCGAATGGAAGTTGGTTGCGGTCGGTCTAGTAGGGTGGGAGGCGCGAAGGCAGCGCCACGCCGTTACTCATATCCTACGAGACAGCCCTGTAGGCGTGCTCGGGCCTTGAGCCTATTGTTGTGGTGAGCAGGCTTGCCCTGCGCTGGGCTGCGTAGCAGCCCTAAACACAGACAGCACCGACACACCTGAAATACCCGCCATCCGGACTGGGCCACTGCGCGGCCCGGCGCGAGCAAGCTCGCTCATCACAGGCGTGGTCAGTGAGGTGGGGGGTGTTCTTACCATGTTGATGGGGCTTCTAGGTTGGCTTTTTGGAGGTCCTCTCTCCAGCTTTGATTTGCCAGCCTGTAAATATCCTCAAAAAAGCCTCTTGGGTTTTCCATATCGCTCCAGCCCCAAGGCAGTGCAGTAAAAACCAGGCGCCTGGCCCAATACTGTCGAAAAATCATAGGTGTCATCAGTGTTGATAATTCAAATCTGTGCTTTGTTTTCGCTTTATTTAGGCAGATGAATTACTTTCTCTGAGTTTTGAATTGGATGCTTTAATTGCATAAATATTTCTGGTGGGTTTTTATATTTTTGATTTTTATGGATTAAAGTTTTTTGGTTGTATTGCTTGGCTATGGATGTACGCATAAACGTCATTTTGATAAATTTCTTCAATTTTCATCTCTGTAATAATTTTGTTTAAAAGAGATAAATGCTCTGAGTGGCATATTATTTGTGCCGCGCCATATGTTTCTGTGTCGTAAAATCTAAAAGAGATAGAGTTTTTTTCGTTAAGTATTAATTTAAAGTCATCAGTGTTTGAAATATCTTTAAGGTTGCATAGTCGTTGCCACAACTCTTCAAAATTCACGCTGTTTTTTTGCGTTAATGTTATGGATGTTCGATAGTCGGTCATGCGCATGGGGTCTATGCACAAAACATTAGTGTCTAGTTGTACTATCTTAGAGTAAATGCCAGTTGACTCGTTTTTTCTGAAAATATCGCCTGGTTTAGCTTTTTTTGAAAATTCTTTTTTTGATACGTATTCTTGAGTCTTATTGAGGTAAGGAGTTAGTCTTGTGTGCCAGTGAACAAGGGTTTTAAATTCTTTTGTGAGCGGCGAGCTGAGCTCGCACCAGGTTTTCCAAGCACTTTCGTAATTTTGATTAAGTAGGGTTATTGTTACGTAGTTTTCATCCTTGCTCGCGTGCGGCTGGTCCCATGGATGGATGCCTATTTCCCTAATGAACACTGATTTCATATCTACCTCTTGAAGTAAGAGTGGTTGTCTGTGTTTTTTTTCATCGGTGTCTTTTTTCTTCGATGCTGATTTCTGTATTGAAATGTGGCCCAAGATTACCTTTTTTATGGCCGAGAGAGTGTTCGTGTATTTCAATTTTTCGTTCGTTTAACTCAATATATAAAGTCGACCCTCCGTATATTTGTCTTGATCTTTAATTTTTACCTTATTTATTTTTGGGGATGTTGCTGTCTTGGTACGTTACCTATTAAATTTGCTCTTTTAAATGCCCCATTTCTGGATAGCTCACTATCCGCTCCATAGCGCAGTGGCATTTCCAGATAGCGATTGGAATTCCACATGCACAGTGCCCTCGAAAGAAAATGCTTCGGTAATTCGTATTTTCATTTCATTTTTTCGGTAATAGAACTATGACAACTGTATTGTCCATGTTCATCGTGTTCTTTTAAGCTCAAGCATCCACTTTTTCTCATGGCAGCGGTGTTTGCTCGGCTTACTGTTCATCTCATGAGCGCCGTAGCGAATACTTCTTTCCGCGTCGCTAGCGCCCTGAGTGCTTAATTTATTAGTTTATTATTCATCACAATCAGTTTTGCCATATGTACCGAGCTGATGATGGGCGCTGCGGTCCTTGTCTATCTGAACTCCAAATAACGCTTTCGCCACTTGAACACAGTCGTTGTTGTGATCAGTAACTGTCCACAGATGGCAATGAGCGTCCCCCTTCGTGACACTAGGCGGGGGGTAGGGTGAGGGCACGAATTGGGGTTGGCTATGGGGGGTAGATGGTTCCTCAAGTTTAAATGCCTAGTGGTGGTCGTTCATATGTATCAGAAATGTGATGTGGCTGTCGGTTATTTAGTGCGAGTATCCAGCGGTCTCATCGGGGAGGGGCGCAAGTTTAATGTTCTGTAATTTTATTGAAATACCAAAAGCGTCTACTCCCTATTGGAATGACTTTTTATTATCGTTGCTAGAAATAGTAGTCGTCCGAACCATTGATGTAAACGCTGGGGCCGTTAAGTGAAACGAATTTGGCACTGAATGTTATTAATGCGCTTTTACTTTTTACTTGTAAATTAAAATTAGCGTTCTCGTTGTTGATTTCAAGGGCGAAAATTTCGTGGATGGGTAGGTTGTGTATTTTTAAATTACTAATTTCGTTGCAGTCAATCCCTATTCTGCATGTGTTGTAACCTTTGTTTTTCCATTTTTCTGGCAGGATATCCGGAAATTCAGGTATGTCGAAACCCAAGTTAATACTTGGCTGGTCATTTTCAATTCTTAATGAAAAAAGTGCTATCTTTCCAATTTCAACAGGCTTGCTAAAGATTTTGTTGAGGAAGGTGCTTCCATCTAGTTCGTTCCAATATTTCATTGCTATTTCCTGAAGGGATAGTGTTTTTTTGTTCCGGGGATATGGCCTTTTCGTGGTTTTTCGAATGGGCGTAAGTTGAAGTGAGCTGGGACGTCTCCAGTTCTATCCCGCCTGCCATGCTTATGTCCAGCAGAGTGATCTTGAATAATAACTTTAGTGCCGTCAGGTTTTGTGAATTGATAGACTCTAGTATCAATTGGTCGCCCGTTATCATCTAGCACTGTTTTTTGATTTAAATCTGTCATTTTTTCTATTCTGTATTGCGCAGCTTTTCCCGACTCCGGGTCTATAACCATATCAGGACTCTGCAGCATTGGGATGTCGGCGTCTCTCTTCGCCTGTCTGAACGCACCTCTGCGAGCAACGTCGGGTGCCTTTGGCTCGTTCGATGGCGTGCAAGCTGAATGTTTGCTTTCTCTCGGTGGGCAGTTAGTGTTTAGTCCTAGAGGATCCACCCATCCCGTCGGATTAGGCACATACCGATACCCATTGATCCCACCCGCTAACTTCACCGGGTCCGGCGTCAGGTAGCGACCAATATCCGGATTGTAGTAGCGATGGCGGTTGTAATGCAGACCGC
>NZ_JARVSS010000028.1:0-22133 GCF_030209095.1 Pseudomonas sp. lyk4-R2A-8 | reverse complement strand
TTCTTTTTCATGAAGATCAAGAGCGTCTTTCCCGGCAATCCGTGAAGAACCAAAATAAAGCCGGTACTTCAACCGTCGCGTGAAAGATACCCAAGGCCAGGCGCAGGTCTGCTTCGCCTGGCCTTGGGCCGCATAAAGAGTGCGATTTCCCCCTCCCTGCGCTAACCTGCCTCGATGTTTTACGAGGTCGACTATGCACATTCATATTCTCGGTATTTGCGGCACGTTCATGGGCTCGATGGCGGTTCTGGCCAAAGAGTTGGGCCATCATGTCACGGGTTCCGATGCCAATGTTTACCCACCCATGAGTACGCAACTGCAAGCCCAGGGCATTGCGTTGACCCAAGGCTACGACCCGGAGCAGTTCGACCCGGCGCCGGATCTGGTGGTGATTGGCAATGCCATGTCCCGTGGCAACCCGGCGGTCGAGTACGTTCTCAACAAAGGCTTGCCGTACGTGTCCGGCCCGCAGTGGCTGGCCGACCATGTGCTGCAGGGGCGCTGGGTGTTGGCGGTCGCCGGCACCCATGGCAAGACCACCACCAGCAGCATGCTGGCCTGGGTCCTGGAGCACGCAGGCATGAGCCCGGGCTTTCTGATCGGCGGCGTGCCGCAGAACTTTTCGGTGTCAGCGCGCCTGGGTGATACGCCGTTCTTTGTGATCGAGGCGGATGAATACGACAGCGCTTTCTTCGACAAGCGTTCCAAGTTCGTGCACTACCGTCCGCGCACGGCGATTTTGAACAATTTGGAATTCGATCACGCGGATATCTTCCCCGACCTGGCGGACATCGAGCGGCAGTTCCACCATTTGGTCCGTACTATCCCAAGCGAGGGCCTGGTGATCCACCCGACCACCGAACCGGCTCTGCAGCGAGTGATCGATATGGGCTGCTGGACCCCGGTACAAACCACCGGTGTCGGCGGGCAGTGGCAGGTCAAGTTGCTCAGTGACGACGGCTCTCGCTTCGAAGTGCTGTTCGAGGGCGAGTCCCAGGGCATTGTCGAGTGGGGCATGACCGGCCAGCATAACGTCGCCAACGCGCTGGTCACTCTGGCGGCGGCACGGCATGTGGGCGTAGTGCCGGCGATGGGCATTGCGGCGTTGAGCGCGTTCAAGAGCGTCAAGCGGCGCATGGAAAAAGTCGCCGACGTGAACGGGATTACGATCTATGACGATTTTGCCCACCACCCAACCGCTATCGCCACCACGCTTGACGGGCTGCGCAAACAGGTCGGTACGGCGCCGATCATTGCGATTGTCGAGCCACGTTCCAACTCCATGAAGCTCGGCGCGCACCGCGACGGTTTGCCGGAGAGCGTCAACGATGCCGATCAGGCCGTGTGGTACGCCCCGGCCAACCTCGGCTGGGACCTGCCGGCCATTGCCGCACAGTGCACGGTGCCTTCGCAGGTGTGCGATTCCATCGAAGGCATCATCGCGTTCGTCAAACAAAAGGCGACGCCGGGCACCCATGTGGTGGTGATGAGCAACGGCGGCTTCGGCGGCCTGCACGGCAAACTGGCCGAGGCGCTCAAATGAGCGGCCCGGAACGCGTCACGCTGGCGATGACCGGCGCGTCGGGCGCGCCCTATGGCTTGCGCCTGCTCGATTGCCTGGTGCGCGAGGATCGCGAGGTGCACTTTTTGATCTCCAAGGCCGCGCAATTGGTATTGGCCACCGAGACCGATGTGGCACTGCCCGCCAAGGTGCAATTAATGCAAGCCTTCCTGACCGAGTACACCGGGGCGGCGGCGGGGCAGATCAAGGTCTACGGTAAGGAAGACTGGATGTCGCCGGTGGCCTCCGGCTCCGGTGCGCCGGCGGCGATGGTGGTGGTGCCGTGTTCCACCGGCACCTTGTCGGCAATTGCTACCGGGGCCTGCAACAACCTGATCGAACGTGCGGCGGACGTGACCTTGAAAGAGCGCCGCCAACTGATCCTGGTGCCGCGAGAAGCACCCTATTCGAGCATTCACCTGGAGCACATGCTCAAGTTGTCGAACATGGGCGTGACGATCCTGCCGGCGTCGCCGGGGTTTTATCACCAGCCGCAAACCATCGACGACTTGGTGGACTTCGTGGTGGCGCGCATTCTCAATCTGTTGAATATCCCCCAGGACATGCTGCCCCGTTGGGGCGAGCATCATTTGAGCAGCGATGAATAGGGCGCTGCTGGTGCTGATGGCGTTGCACCTGGCCGGCTGCGCCACCGCTCGCACGCTGGACGCCGCGCAACCGGGCGCGCCGGTGGTGTACGCCGGCACGCGGTTGGATTTATACGCAATGAATGGCGGCTGCTGCGCCAAAGACCGGTTTGGCGCCGAAGCACCGAGCTATCCCGGCGTCGACCTGCCGGCCAGTGCAGTGCTCGACACCTTGCTGTTGCCACTGTCAGTGCTGACGGTGCTGGGGGTTGGGTTCAACGCCACGGGCGGGCTTTAGCCTGGGGTTATAGGTCGGTGGACACGCCGCCATCGGGGGCAAGCCCCCTCCCACATTTGGGCTCATTTACCGAGCTTGCGCAGCTCGTCCGACTCCACCACCCGCACTCCGTCCTGTTCTTCCAGCGCCAGGCGCCACATGGCGCGGGCCAGCTCGCACACTTCGATGCCGTGGTATTTACCCGGAATCAGGCGTGACAACGGGCCGGCCAGTTGTTCGGCCAGGCGTGGTTTGAGACGTTCGCCCAGCAGCAACGACGGGCGCACGATGGTCAGTTGCGGCCAGTCCTGAGCTTTGAGCGCCTGCTCCATTTCGCCTTTGACACGGTTGTAGAAGATCGAAGACTTCGGATCGGCGCCGATCGCGCTGATCACGATCAGGTGCCGCGCGCCCATTTCCCGCGCACGTTTGGCGAAGGCCACCACCATATCCAGGTCCACCGCGCGGAACGCTTCTTCGGAGCCTGCTTGTTTGATGGTGGTGCCCAGGCAGCAGAAAGCAATGTCCACCTGCCCGCTGAGCTGCGGCAGGAATACCGCCGGGTCGCCCACTGGGTTTTCCAGGCGCGGATGTTCGGCCAATGGTTTGCGGCTGGGCGCGAGTACGCGAGTGACGGTGGGTTCGTTGAGCAGGCGATCGAGCAGGTGTTCGCCGGTAAGGCCGCTGGCTCCGGCAAGCAAAATATGCTGAGGCGTCAAGTACATGGTGTTTCCCCCTTGTTACACGGTTCAGCTTAGTTGCCTTTGGCTTCCTTGCTATTCATTGAGACGCTTTCCAGCGCCTTTCGTGCCTGCTGCTTGCGTAAGAGTTGCCAGTGAGCGATCACGCCTTTGGGGGCCCAGATCTGTGGTTCGGACGCTTCGAAATTGTCCGCCTGTTCGCGTTCGCTCACGTGCACCTGGGCCAGCTTGAAGGCTTGCTGCAAATCGTCGGTCTGGTTGAAGGCCTGGGCGAAGAGCGCATCGCCGAAGTAGGTGAAGTCGGCTTCTTCAGAACAGCCGAAGGACACCCGATCAGCCCGAGAGGCGGTCATGATCAGGGTGCGCTTGTCTTTAAGGGCCGGGATGAAGCCGCCGGAGTAGCAGGCGGAAATCACGATGACCTTGTCGCGGTTTTTCAAAGGGGCCATGACGATTGCCAGTTCATCGGCGGGCAGGTCGGCCAATTCCATGCGCGGCTGGTCCAGCACCAATTCGTGTTCATGGGTGCCGTGGCTGGTCAGGTAGATAAACACCAGGTCTTCCGGCCCGGTGCGCTCGGCCAGGGTCTGCACGGCGCGGCGCAGGCTCTCGCGCGTGGCCAGGGGGCGGTCGGTGATGTGATCGCGGTGGTTGACCAGGCGAATCTGCCCGCGCGCGCCAAAGCGGCTTGCCAGCAGATTGCTGACGTAATCGGCCTCGCGCAGGAATACGCTTTGTTTACCGTCGCCGGCCAGCACCAGGCTATACAGCTCCACGGCCGGCGTGGAGGTCGGCACGGCGGCGAGGGCGGCATCGAGTAACCGGCCCTGGGCCAGTACGCCTGTTTCCAGTGGGTCGGGCAACAGCCGGCCGTCGGCGTCCCTTACGCGCATGCCGTTGACCCAGGTGCCTGCCTGTACGCTGCCGTCGGCGAGCACGAGGGTGCCTTGCCCCTGATAGTTGTCGCTGTCGAAGCCGCCCACATAGAAGCTGCCGTCGGTAAGGTTCAGACGGCCTTCGCCACTGAAGCGCCAGTCGGCGAACTGGCCGACGTAATGGCTGCCGTCCACCCCGATCAATTCGCCCTTACCGGTCAGCGATCCTTCCTTGAACTGACCGATCCACACATCGCCGTCGGCGTTTTCGTAGCGGCCCTTGCCATTGAGCTGGTTCTGTTTGAACTGGCCGACATAAATGTCGCCATCGGCGCTGTTGAAGATGCCGTTGCCCTCCAGCTGGCCGTCGACGAAGTGGCCGCTGAACTGGTTGCCACTGTCGTCGTTGCGCTGGCCTTCGCCATTGGGCTTGCCATGGGCGAACTGGCCCTGGTACTGGCTGCCGTCGGCCAGCTCAAGGCGCCCGAGGCCGGAATACTGGTCATCCTTGAATTCGCCGCGATAGGTCATCTGCCCCTCTTTGAGGGTGCCTTCGCCATGCCGTCGACCGTTCTTGAAACCGCCCACGTACTGGCTGCCGGCGGTGGTCAGGCTGCCCTGGCCTTCGAACAGACCCTGCCGGAACTCGCCTTTATAGACTTCGCCATTGCTGCCGTGCCATTCGCCCTGGCCATGCCACTGGCCCTTGTCGAACGTGCCGGCGTACCAGCTGCCATTGGGGTAATCCACACGGCCCTGGCCTTGCAGCAAGCCATTGACCACGTCGCCCCGGTAGCGGCCACCATCGGGCAGGCGTGCGTCAGGCGGCAACAGCGATTCGCCGTCTCCGCAAGCGGTGAGCAACAGGGCAAGGGCAAGTGGGGCGAGTGGGCGCATAGCGGGATCCGGATAATTGAGCGCCGAGTATGCCGCAGCTGCGCGTTTCATACATAAATTTACATACCCTGCGACGAGTGTGGGGGCCTCGCCGCAGGGAAAGTCCTACACGAAGTAGAGCGACAGCGACTCGGCGATGTAAGCGGGTTTTTCCTGGCCTTCAATTTCCAGGGTGGCGGTGGCCTTGAGCAGCCATTGGCCAGGTTTTTTTTCAGTGACGTCGGTGAGCTTGACGCTCAGTCGCACCTTCGAATCGACTTTCACCGGCTGGATGAAGCGCACACTGTCCAGGCCGTAGTTGACCGCCATTTTCAGGCCTTCGGGCGCAATGAGGATGTCTTCCATCAATTTAGGCATCAGCGACAGCGACAGGAAGCCGTGGGCGATGGTGCTGCCGAACGGAGTCTGCGCGGCCTTGACCGGGTCGATATGGATGAATTGATAATCGCCGGTGGCTTCTGCGAACAGGTTGATACGGTCCTGGTCGATGGTGAGCCATTCGGAACATCCCAGTTC
The DNA here is from genome assembly GCF_030209095.1 of Pseudomonas sp. lyk4-R2A-8. Taxonomy (NCBI): domain Bacteria; kingdom Pseudomonadati; phylum Pseudomonadota; class Gammaproteobacteria; order Pseudomonadales; family Pseudomonadaceae; genus Pseudomonas; species Pseudomonas sp. lyk4-R2A-8. Next base: position 16,719 of record NZ_JARVSS010000028.1, on the reverse strand, counting down.
CTTGCCGACATAATCTTTGAGCTGCGCTACGGGTACATAGGGCATTGCGTCTCTCCTGGGTTCATCGATTTTTCTCCCGGCACAGGCATGCGTTCATCCAGTGGCGGCGGGGCTTTTATGGGTGACAGAGAACCAATGTAGATCATCATGGGCAATCGACTCGGTCAACCCACCATGCTGATGGCGAATGCCTGGGCATAGAGCCGGCGTGCTTATAATGCGAACGTGTTTTGAAGGGGAGAGGACGGATGCTGTTACGTGGCCTGACGTGGCTGGTGCTGTTTCAACTGATCGGCACGGCGCTCAATCATTTGCTGCTGCCGGTTCTGCCGGGGCCCATCATTGGCCTGCTGTTGATGCTCGGCTTTCTGGTGTGGCGCGGCGAAGTGGGTGAGCCCCTGAGCCTGGCCGCCGGCAGCCTGTTGCGCTACCTGCCGTTGCTGCTGGTACCGCCGGCGGTCGGAGTGATGGTGTACGCCAGGGATATCGCCGCTGACTTCTGGGCGATCGTCGGCGCCCTGGTGTTGTCGCTGGTGATTGCCATGGCCGTGATCGGCGTGATGATGCAGCGCCTGGTCAGGCGCCATGCCCATGAGGAGGAGGGCCAATGATCTTCGACTGGCACGGCGCGTGGACAGCAGTGATCCACCATCCCTTGTTCGGCATCGGCATCACCCTGGGTGCCTATCAGTTGGTGCTGGCGGGCTTCGAGAAAACCCGCTGGATCTTCCTGCAGCCGGTACTGGTGTCCATGCTGCTGGTGATCGGCGTGCTGCTCAGCTGTGGCCTGGACTACGCCGAGTACCGCAAAAGCACCGAGATCATGGGCATCCTGCTGGGCCCGGCGACGGTGGCCCTGGCAGTGCCGCTGTACCTGAACCTGCGGCGGATTCGCCAATTGTTCTGGCCGATTTTTACTACGCTGGTGATAGGCGGGGTGCTGGCCACCGGCTTGTGTGTCCTGCTGGGCTGGTGGTTCGGCGCCGAACACATGGTGCTGATGACCATGGCGCCCAAGTCGGTGACGTCACCGATCGCCATGCTGGTGGCCGAGCAGATTGGCGGCGTGGCGGCGCTGGCGGCGGTGTTTGTGCTGATCACCGGCGTGGTTGGCGCCATGGTCGGCCCGGCGTTATTGTCGCGCCTGGGCGTGCACAGTGCCGAGGCGCGCGGCATGGCCCTGGGCATGACTGCCCATGCGGTCGGTACCTCGGTGGCCTTGCAGGAAAGCGAAGAGTGCGGCGCCTTCGCGGCGCTGGCCATGAGTTTGATGGGCGTGGCCACGGCGGTGTTCCTGCCGCTGGCCGTGTCGGTCATTGTTTAAACCGGGTTTAAGGAACGCTTTATGAGTCTGGCGCTGTTTCCACTCAATACCGTGCTGTTTCCTGGCTGCACGCTCGATCTGCAGATCTTCGAGGCGCGCTACCTCGACATGATCGGGCGCTGTATGAAAAAGGACGAAAGCTTCGGCGTGGTGTGCATCCTTGGAAAAACCGAGGCCGGCCATATTACCGACGCTCACGCGGTGGTCGGTTGTGAAGCGTTGATCCGCGACTTCAAACAGCAGGATAACGGCCTGCTGGGCATTCGCGTTGAAGGAGGGCGACGTTTTCGCGTGTATGACGTCACTGTGCAGAAAGACCAGTTGCTGTTGGGTGAGGTGCACTGGCTGGATGAGCAACCGGACAAAGCTCTGGAAGAAGAGGATGAAGACCTGCTGGCCTTGCTGCAGGCCCTGGCCGAACACCCGATGGTCGCGTCATTGGACATGGACACCAACGCTGTTGGCCAACAAGCGTTGGCCAATCAGTTGGCGTATTTGCTGCCGTTCACGGATGACGACAAGGTCAGGCTCCTGACCATGGACAGCCCGCAGGAGCGTCTGGATATGATCCAGGCGCTGCTCGACGAACTGCAGGGCGAGCTGTTCACTTAATAGGCGTAGCGCAGCAGGGCATGCGAAGTACCGACCAGCGCGATAAAACCCATCACCGCCGCCAGTGCCGGCAGCAGCAGCCACCAGGTTTTTTGCGGCATGGCGGGCAGCGGGCGGCGATATTCGCTGAGCCCCAGGCAGAACGCGCACACCGTCATTGCCAGTAATGTGCCGGCAAGGATGTCCGTGGGCCAATGGGCACCGAGGTAAACCCGTGACAACGCGATAAACGCTGCGGGAATACAGCCCAGCAGCATCCAGGTCAGGCGCAGCCGCGTGGGCTGGCCGCGACCGGCCAGTACCGCCAACGCCAGGAAGAACGCGAATGCGCCGGACGCGTGGCCGCTGGGCATACTGAAACTGGTCAGCGGGTCTGTGAGGATTTCCGGACGGCCTCGGGCGAAAAACAGTTTGCTCCCGGTATTGATAAGGGCCGACCCCGCCAGCGTGGCACCGACAAACAGTGCATGGCGCCATTGCCGCGCCAGTAACAACAGGCCGGTAAATACGGCACTGGCGAAAAACATCTTCTTGAACTCACCCAGTTGGGTGATCCGCACCATCACCTCATCCAGCCAAGGGCTGCGGTGCTCCTGCACCAGGGCGCTGAGGCCGTGGTCAAAATTATCCAGCGAGCGATAGCCGATAAACAGTGCGATCAACAACGTCAGGCTGGCGCCGCCTATCCATAAAGTGGCGCGACGATGGCCGCGCAGGCTGCTGTTCAGGCTCAGCCCGATCACTACGGCAAGGCACCCCGCGACCACCGCCGCCTCGGGCCAGAACCCTTCGGGCAACGGCAAGCGGAACGCGGCACCCGTCGCCCAGCCGGGCAGCAGGTAAGCCACCGACCAACCCGCCGCCGCCAGAATGCTGACCCCGGCGAAGCGCGGGAACGGCATGTCGCACATGCCTGCCACCATCGGCAGCATGGGCCGCAGCGGGCCGATGAAGCGTCCGACCAGCAAGCTGGCGATGCCGTACTTGTGAAAGTAGGTTTCTGCGCCGTTCATCCACTCGGGATGTTGGCGCAAGCCGGGCAGGCGCCGAATGTTCTGGTGAAAGTGTCGGCCCAGGTAGTAGGAAACCCCGTCGCCAAGCAAGCCGCCGAGGAAGCCCAGCAGCAATGTCTCGCTCAAGGACAACGCGCCGCTGCCGGCCAGCGCGGCAATGGCGAACAGCAGCACCGTACCGGGCACGATCAACCCGGCAATCGCCAGGCATTCCACGCACGCGACGATAAACACCGCCACGGCCAGCCACTGCGGGTTGACGGTCAGCCAGCCGGTAATGCTATCGAGCCATTGGCCCATACAATCCACTCCATCGGTGTTCGTGGGAATTCACAGCAAAAAATAGTCGCGGCCTTCGACCTGGCCTCGGCGCAGCGGGTTCCGCGTGCAATAAGGCGCATAGCCAGCATCGACGAAGCGGTACATCAGGTGTTCATCGCGGCCGCTGGGGATGCCCAGGCGGGTGGTCTGGATGATCTGCGTCGGGGTCTGGCCGACGTCTTCGACATAGAGGCGCTCCTGGTCAAACCGTTTGGCATCCCACATCGGCACCTTCAACCCCAGCGCCTTGCATAACAGTGTCTGGCCGGCGCACAGCGTGTGCGAAGGACGCGGCAAGCCCTTGGCGTCCGGATTATTGAGCAGCATCTGCGCCAGGCTGTCCGGGCCGGACACCTCATCGACCCACGGGTAGGCCGATTTGATCAGCACCGCGTTGCCGGGGCCCTGGGCGCTGAAGTTCAGGGAGTCGCCACCGCGTGCGTAATACATATAGATATGCCCGCCATCCAGAAACAAAGCCTTACGCTTTTCTGTGTAGCCGAGTGAAGAATGGCTGCCTTTTTCAGCGGCGTAATACGCCTCGGTTTCGATTATTCGCGCCGAAAGCCAGATGTCGCCGACGCGATGGCGGATGACTTTCCCGAGCAATTCACGCGCGAGCAATTGCGCATCGCGGTCGAAGAAGCTGTCGGGCAGGGCGCTGGCGGGGAGTTCGGGGGCAAAGCGGGACATGGCACCAAGGGTTATTGCGGCTAAATGTGACGGAATAATAACAACTCCCGCCTTAATTACCGCTGAAGGCGATGTTTTTACAGTTCATTTCGACCATCCGCCCCTCACCGCTGTCAGTCGGGCGGCGTCACGGCTATAATCTGCCGCTTTCCTCTTTGCCAAGACTCCCCGACCATGACTGAGTCCGTTCTTGACTACATGACCCGCCTGGGTCGCGCTGCCCGCCAGGCGTCGCGGTTGATCGCCCGTGCGAGCACTGCGCAGAAAAATCGCGCCCTGCTGGCCGCCGCCGACGCTCTGGATGCCTCGCGCTCCGAGCTGGCCGCCGCCAACGAACTGGACCTGGCCAACGGCCGTGCCAATGGTCTGGAGCCGGCTCTGCTGGACCGCCTGGCGCTGACCCCGGCGCGCATCGACGACATGATCGAAGGCCTGCGTCAGGTAGCCAAGCTGCCTGACCCCATCGGTGAAATCCGCGATATGCGTTACATGCCGTCCGGTATTCAGGTCGGCAAGATGCGCGTGCCCCTGGGCGTGATCGGCATCATCTATGAGTCGCGCCCGAACGTGACCATCGACGCCGCGAGCCTGTGCCTCAAGTCCGGTAACGCCACCATCCTGCGTGGCGGTTCCGAGGCCATCCATTCCAACCGTGCCATCGCCGCGTGCATCCAGCAGGGCCTGGCCGTGGCCGAGTTGCCGGCCGAAGTGGTGCAAGTGGTGGAAACCACCGACCGCGCCGCCGTCGGTGCCTTGATCACCATGCCGGAGTTCGTCGACGTCATCGTGCCGCGCGGTGGCAAGAGCCTGATCGAGCGCGTGAGCCGCGATGCCAAGGTGCCAGTGATCAAGCACCTGGATGGCGTCTGCCACGTGTACATCGACATCGCGGCCGATATCGACAAGGCGATCCGCATCGCCGACAACGCCAAGACCCATCGCTACGCGCCGTGCAACACCATGGAAACCCTGCTGGTGCACGCCGGCATTGCCGAGCGCGTGCTGCCAGCGCTGGCGGCCATCTACCGTGACAAGGGCGTGGAGCTGCGTGGTTGCGAGCGCACCCGCGCGCTGCTGGGCGCCGACGTGATCGAAGCCACCGAGCAGGACTGGTACACCGAATACACGGCGCCGATCCTGTCGATCCGCATCGTCGACGACCTGGACCAGGCCATCGAACACATCAATACCTATGGCTCCAAGCACACCGACGCAATCGTGTCCGAGCATTTCAGCGATGCGCGCCGGTTCCTTAATGAAGTGGACTCCGCTTCGGTGATGGTCAACGCCTCGACGCGTTTTGCCGACGGCTTCGAGTACGGCCTGGGCGCGGAGATCGGCATTTCCACCGACAAGCTCCATGCTCGCGGCCCGGTGGGCCTCGAAGGTCTGACCAGCGAGAAGTATGTGGTGTTCGGCGATGGGCATGTGCGCACTTGATGGCTAAGCGTATCGGGCTGCTCGGCGGTACCTTCGACCCTGTGCACATCGGCCACCTGCGCAGTGCGCTGGAGGTGGCGGACGCGCTGGCGCTGGATGAACTGCGCCTGATCCCCAATTTCCGGCCGCCCCATCGCGACACGCCGCAAGTGTCGCCCCAGCAGCGTCTGGAAATGGTGCGTCTGGCGGTGGAAGGCATTGCACCGTTGGTGGTGGACGACCGCGAACTCAAGCGCGATAAACCGTCTTACACGGTCGACACCCTGGAACTGATGCGCGCCGAACTGGCCGCGGACGACCAGTTGTTTCTGCTTTTGGGCTGGGACGCATTTTGCGGCCTGCCCTCTTGGCATCGCTGGGAGGATCTCCTCCAGCATTGCCACATCCTGGTTCTGCAACGCCCGGATGCCGACAGCGAACCGCCGGATGCCTTGCGCAACCTGCTGGCCGCGCGGTCGGTAAGTGACCCCTTGGCCCTGACCGGGCCGAACGGGAATATTGCATTCGTCTGGCAGACCCCGCTTGCGGTGTCCGCCACCCAGATCCGTCAACTGCTGGCCAGCGGGAAGTCGGTACGGTTCCTGGTGCCTGACGCGGTCCTGGCCTACATCGATGCGCACGGGCTTTACCGTGCGTCGAACTGAAAAGGCGCGCTTGAACGTACGAAACGTCGTACAGCGAGCGCCCGAACATACGAGCAAAACGAGTTTTATATGACCAACAAAGACGTAAGCAAAGTTAAGCGCAAAGGCACTTTCAAAAGCGCCCCTCTGCCGGTAGAAGCCCACACCGGTCCGGAACTGGCCGGCGAAGAGCTGGTAAAAGTCGCCGTGGCGGCCCTGGAAGATGTGAAGGCCCAGGACATCCAGGTGCTGGACGTGCGCGATAAGCAGAGCATCACCGACTACATGATCATCGCCACCGGTACCTCCAACCGCCAGATCGGCGCGATGCTGGACAAGGTGCGCGAAGCCGTCAAAGCCCAGGGCGTCAAGCCGTTGGGTGAAGAAGGCAAGGGCGACAGCGACTGGGTGCTGTTGGACATGGACGACGTGATCGTCCACATGATGACGTCCAACGCCCGCCAGTTCTACGACCTGGAGCGTCTGTGGAAAGGCGCCGAGCAAAGCCGTGCCGCCGATGGCAAGCACCACAGCCCTGAAGTGGGCCACGCTCACTTCGACAAGCTCAACAAAGACCAGGAATAAGGAACGGCTGTGCGCCTGCGTCTGATTGCTGTCGGTTCACGCATGCCCAAGTGGGTGGAAGAAGGCTGGCATGAGTATGCCAAGCGTCTGCCCGCCGAGCTGTCGCTGGAGCTGGTGGAGATACCGCTCAACACCCGGGGCAAGAATGCCGACGTGGCGCGCTTTATTCGTCAGGAAGGCGAAGCCATGCTGGCCAAGGTCGGCCCCAACGAGCGCATCGTCACCCTGGAAGTGCACGGCAAGCCCTGGAGCACCGAGCAGTTGGCGGTGGAATTGGACCGCTGGCGCCTGGACTCGCGCACCGTCAATTTCATGGTCGGTGGCCCGGAAGGGCTGGCGCCGGAAGTCTGCGCGCGGGCGGACCAGCGCTGGTCGCTGTCGGCACTGACGCTGCCGCACCCGTTGGTAAGGATCCTGATCGGTGAACAGCTGTATCGCGCCTGGACAGTTCTGTCCGGGCACCCTTATCACAAATAGTCTGCGCCCCTCCCGATGACTCAGCCGATCCGCATCAAGGACCATGAGAAAGACGCACGTCTGGTACGTGCGCGCGTGGTGTTTGGCGCGATCATGGTGGTGACGCTGATCGGTGTACTGATTGCGCGCCTGTATTTCCTGCAGGTGATCCAGTACGACTATCACTCCACGCTGTCGGAAAACAACCGTGTGCATGTGCAGCCGATTCCGCCGACCCGTGGGCTGATTTTCGACCGCAATGGCGTAGTGGTGGCGGATAACCGGCCCAGCTTCAGCCTCAGCATGACCCGCGAGCGTTCCGGCGACTGGCAGCAAGTGCTCGACGTCATTGTCGAGGTCCTGCAGCTGACCCCGGAAGACCGGGTGATCTTCGAGAAACGCATGAGGCAGGGGCGCCGACCGTTCGAGCCGGTGCCGATTCTGTTCGAGCTGACCGAAGAGCAGATCGCACGCATTGCGGTGAACCAGTTCCGCCTGCCGGGCGTGGAAGTGGTGGCGCAGTTGGTGCGGCACTACCCGCAGGGGCCGCACTTTGCTCACTCCGTCGGCTATATGGGGCGCATCAACGAGAAAGAGCTGAAAACCCTCGACCCCGTCAATTACAGCGGCACCCACCATATCGGCAAGACCGGCATCGAGCGTTTCTACGAACCCGAGCTGCACGGCCAGGTGGGTTACGAAGAAGTCGAGACCAACGCGCGCGGCCGCGTGTTGCGGGTGCTCAAGCGGACCGACCCGGTGCCGGGCAAGGACATCGTGCTGAGCCTGGACATCAAGCTGCAGGAAGCCGCCGAGATGGCCCTGGGTGGCCGGCGTGGCGCCGTGGTGGCGCTGGACCCGAAGACGGGCGAAGTGCTGGCCATGGTCAGCCAGCCCAGCTTCGACCCCAACCTGTTCGTGACCGGTATCAGCTTCAAGGCCTACGCCGAGCTACGCGATTCCATCGATCGGCCGCTGTTCAACCGGGTGCTGCGTGGCCTGTATCCGCCGGGTTCGACGATCAAGCCGGCGGTGGCGATTGCAGGTCTGGACGCCGGTGTGGTGACCGCTTCCAGTCGGGTATACGACCCCGGTTACTACATGTTGCCCAATTACGATCACAAGTACCGTAACTGGAACCGTACCGGTGACGGCTATGTCGACCTGGACACCGCGATCATGCGCTCCAACGACACCTATTTTTATGACCTGGCCCACAAGCTGGGCATCGATCGTCTGTCGGCCTACATGGGCAAGTTCGGCCTCGGGCAGAAAGTCTCCCTGGACATGTTCGAAGAGTCCCCAGGCCTGATGCCGTCGCGGGAGTGGAAGCGCGCGACGCGCCGCCAGGCGTGGTTCCCGGGCGAAACCCTGATCCTGGGGATCGGTCAGGGCTACATGCAGGCGACGCCGTTGCAACTGGCCCAGGCTACCGCGCTGGTGGCCAACAAAGGCGTGTGGAACCGTCCGCACCTGGCCAGGACCATCGAAGGCGAAAAGCCGGTGGATGAGAACCCGATCCCGGACATTGTGCTGCGCGACCCATCGGACTGGACCAAGGTCAACCACGGCATGCAGCAGGTGATGCACGGCGCGCGCGGTACGGCGCGCAAGGCAGCGATCGGCGCGCAATACCGCATTGCCGGCAAGAGCGGTACCGCCCAGGTGGTGGCGATCAAGCAGGGCGAGAAATACGACCGTTCCAAGGTCCAGGAACGCCACCGCGACCACGCGTTGTTTGTCGGCTTCGCGCCGGCCGACGACCCGAAAATCGTGGTGGCGGTGATGGTCGAGAACGGCGAGTCCGGTTCCGGCGTCGCCGCGCCTGTGGTGCGCCAGGTGATGGACGCCTGGCTGCTGGCCGAGGACGGCAGGCTCAAGCCTGAATATGGCGGCCCCCCTTCAACCACCGAGGTTACGGCCAGTGAAGAGTAATTTTGACCGCATCCTCTCCAGCGAGGATGTGATGCGTCGCCGCGCGACGTTGCTGCAGCGCATGCACATCGATGGTCCGTTGCTGATCCTGCTGCTGACGCTGGCGGCCGGCAGTCTGTTTGTGCTGTATTCGGCCAGTGGCAAGAACTGGGACCTGCTGATCAAGCAAGCGTCGTCGTTCGGCCTGGGCCTGTTGTCGATGGTGGTGATCGCCCAGCTGGAGCCGCGCTTCATGGCGCGCTGGGTGCCGCTGGGCTATGTGGTCGGCGTGTTGTTGCTGGTGGTGGTGGACGTGATGGGCCATAACGCCATGGGCGCCACGCGCTGGATCAACATTCCAGGGGTGATTCGCTTCCAGCCGTCGGAATTCATGAAGATCCTGATGCCGGCCACTATCGCCTGGTACCTGTCCAAGCGCACGTTGCCGCCGCAGCTCAAGCACGTAGGCATCAGCCTGATCCTGATCGGCGTGCCCTTTATCCTGATTGTGCGCCAGCCCGATCTCGGTACTTCGCTGCTGATCCTGGCCGGCGGTGCGTTCGTGCTGTTCATGGGCGGGCTGCGCTGGCGCTGGATTCTCAGCGTGCTGGCTGCCGCGGTGCCGGTGGCGGTGGCGATGTGGTTTTTCTTTATGCATGACTACCAGAAGCAGCGGATCCTCACGTTCCTCGATCCGGAAAGCGACCCGCTGGGCACCGGCTGGAACATCATCCAGTCCAAGGCGGCAATCGGTTCGGGTGGGGTGTTTGGCAAGGGCTGGCTGTTGGGCACCCAGTCGCACTTGGATTTCTTGCCCGAGAGCCACACCGACTTCATCATCGCCGTGTTAGGCGAAGAGTTCGGCCTGGTGGGGATCTGCGCCTTGCTGCTGATCTATTTGCTGTTGATCGGTCGCGGCCTGGTGATTACCGCCCAGGCGCAGACGCTGTTCGGCAAATTGCTCGCAGGCAGTTTGACCATGACGTTTTTTGTTTACGTTTTCGTCAACATCGGTATGGTCAGTGGCCTGCTGCCGGTGGTTGGGGTGCCGTTGCCGTTCATTAGCTACGGCGGAACTTCGCTGGTGACGTTGATGTCAGCGTTTGGGGTTTTGATGTCGATTCATACGCATCGCAAGTGGATCGCACAGGTTTGAATAAGGTGAAGATGTCAATGCAAGTAATGCGCGGCTGGGCGACTCGGCATGCGTCCTGGATGGGCCTGATTGGGCTGCTGGGGGCAACGCAGGAGACGCTGGCCGGTGACTACGATGGTTCACCTCAGGTCGCCGAATTTGTCGGTGAAATGACCCGCGACTATGGTTTCGCCGGTGAGCAACTGATGGGCGTGTTCCGCGAAGCCCAGCGCAAGCAGGCGATCCTCGACGCCATCTCCCGCCCCGCCGAACGTGTGAAGCAATGGAAGGACTATCGCCCGATGTTCCTCACCGATGCCCGCGTGGCCCGTGGCGTGGACTTCTGGCGCCAGCATGAAGCCGCCCTGGCCCGCGCCGAGCAGGAATACGGTGTGCCGGCCCAGGTGATTGTGTCGATCATCGGCATCGAGACCTTTTACGGGCGTAATACCGGCAGCTACCGGGTGGTCGACGCGTTGTCGACCCTGGGCTTCGATTACCCGCCGCGTGCCGAGTTCTTCCGCAAGGAGCTGCGCGAATTCCTGCTGCTGGCCCGCGAAGAGCAAGTCGACCCGCTGACGCTCAAGGGCTCGTATGCCGGCGCGATGGGCTTGCCGCAATTCATGCCGAGCAGCTTTCGCGCGTACGCGGTGGATTTCGACAACGACGGCCACATCAATATCTGGAGCAACCCCGACGATGCCATCGGCAGCGTGGCCAGCTACTTCAAGCGCCACGGCTGGGTTGCCGGCGAACCGGTGGTGGTGCGGGCGGACGTCAGCGGGGAGCGCGCCGACGAGGGCCTGACCCAGGGCATCGAGCCGGCCAGGACCGTCGGGGAGTTGCGGGCGCTGGGTTGGTCGAGTCAGAATGCGCCCCACGACGACATGCCGGTAACGGCGTTTCGCCTGGAAGGCGAAAACGGCCCTGAATACTGGATGGGCCTGAAGAATTTCTACGCAATCACGCGTTATAACCGCAGTGTGATGTACGCCATGGCCGTGCATCAGCTGTCAGACATGCTGGTCCAAGCACGGGGCAACAAGTAATGCGGGCATCGCCGTTCAATAAACCGCTCAAGCTGGTGGCGTTCACCGCGTTGTCCTTGCTGGTTGTCAGCTGTTCCACCTCCACCAGTCGCGGTCCGGCGCAGAAGTCCGGCGGCACTGTTGTCCGGTCTCAGCCTGGCCTGGACATCAACCGCGCGCACAAAGACGGTGCGCCGTGGTGGGATGTGGATGTGTCGAAGATTCCCGACGCCACACCGACCCTGCACACCGGTGCCTACAAGGCCAACCCTTACACAGTGCTGGGCAAGACCTACTTTCCGCTGCAGGACTCCAAGACCTACGTGCAGTCCGGCACGGCGTCCTGGTACGGCACCAAGTTCCATGGCCAGAACACCGCCAATGGCGAAGTGTATGACCTGTACGGCATGAGCGCAGCCCACAAGACCCTGCCGTTGCCAAGCTATGTACGCGTGACCAACCTGGACAACCACCGCACGGTGATCCTGCGGGTCAATGACCGTGGGCCGTTCTATTCGGATCGCATCATCGACTTGTCCTACGCCGCCGCCAAAAAGCTCGGCTACGCCGAAACCGGCACCGCGCGGGTCAAGGTCGAAGGCATCGACCCCGCGCAGTACTGGGCCCAGCGCGGCAAGCCGGCGCCGTTGATGCTCAACGAGCCGCAGACCCCGCAACCGCAGATCACCGCGTCGGCGGGCAAGGTCGAACAGTGGACGCCGCCGCCGCAACAGCATGCCCCGGACACCGTGGCCGTGCCTCAGGCCGCGCCGGGTGCCTCTCTGGCGGGCGGGCAATACCTGCAGGTCGGCGCTTTTGCCAACCCGGATGCGGCGGAACTGTTAAGGTCCAAGCTCAGCAGCATGGTCAATGCGCCGGTGTTCATCAGCTCTATCGTGCGCAACCAGCAGACCCTGCACCGCGTGCGAATGGGCCCGATCGGCTCGCCGAGCGAGGTTGCACAAGTGCAGAACAGCGTGCGTCTGGCCAACCTGGGGCAACCAAGCCTGGTCACCGCCGAGTAAGCAGTAATGGATTGATGGTTCAGGCGCGTACGCGGGCCTGGGCCCTGGTTGTTGGCTCGTTTGAACAATAAAAACCCGGGAGCAAGGGGTGAGCGGGCAACCGAACACGCGACAGTCTGGTAGCGGGCTGTCTGAATAAGTTTTGCCCGCGAGGGCAAGTTTCCATAAGCAATTTCGAGAGACGGATGAACATCACCACCTTAGCCAAACGCACGTGCCTGCTTATCTCGCTGATCATCACCCCGGCCGCCTGGGCGGTTGAAATGGTGCCGGCTTCACCGCAACTGGCCGCCAAGGCCTGGGTGCTCATGGACGCCGCCAGCGGCAACGTGCTGGTCGAGAACAACGGTGACCAGCGCCTGCCGCCGGCCAGCCTGACCAAGCTGATGACTGCCTATATCGCGACCCTGGAAATCCGTCGCGGCCAGATCGGCGAAAACGATCCGGTGACCGTCAGCGAAAACGCCTGGCGTACCGGCGGTTCGCGGATGTTCATCAAGGTGGGCTCGCAGGTCACCGTGAGCGACCTGCTGCACGGCATCATCATCCAGTCCGGCAACGACGCCAGCGTCGCCCTGGCCGAGCATATCGCCGGCAGCGAAGACGCGTTCGCTGACATGATGAACAAAACCGTGGCCGACCTGGGCATGACCAACAGCCACTTCATGAACCCGACCGGCCTGCCGAACCCAGAGCACTACTCGTCGGCTCATGACATGGCGATCCTGGCGCGCGCGATCATCCGCGTCGACCCGGTGCACTACGCGATCTACTCCCAGAAGGAGTTCTTCTGGAACAACATCAAGCAGCCTAACCGCAACCTGCTGCTGTGGCGTGACAAGACCGTCGACGGTCTGAAAACCGGCCACACCGAAGAAGCCGGCTACTGCATGGTGTCCTCGGCGGTACGTGACGGCCAGCGCCTGATCGCCGTGGTGTTCGGTACCAACAGCGAACAGGCCCGTGCGGCCGAGACACAGAAACTGCTGACCTATGGCTTCCGTTTCTTCGAAACCCAGACCTTCTACCAGAAGGGTGCTGAGCTGGCGACCGCGCCGGTGTGGAAAGGCGCGACCTCCCAGGTCAAGGCCGGCCTGGCCGAAGACCTGACCCTGACCATGCCTAAAGGCCAGCTGAAAAAGCTCGCTGCCAGCATGACCATGAACCCGCAATTGGTTGCGCCGATCGCCAAGGGCGACGTGATCGGTAAAGTCGAAGTGAAACTGGACGACAAGGTGGTGCACAGCGCCGACCTGATCGCGCTGGACGCCGTCGACGAAGGTGGTATCTTCCGCCGCGTGTGGGATAGCATCCGTCTATTCTTCTACGGCTTGTTCAACTGATTGTGTGCACCTGCAAAGCCCCGCGTTGATAAGACGCGGGGCTTTGCCGTGGCCACGGCTTACCGCTTACGAGGCTGTTCTGCCATGACCGATAAAGAAGTAAAGGCGCCCAAGATCGAGTTCCCGGTGACGGATTATCCCGTCAAGGTGATCAGCGATACCGGTGTTGGCAACAAAGACAAGATCCTCGACATCGTGCGTAAACACGCCACGATCAACGACAACCGTGTGGACGAACGCTCCAGTACCAACGGTAAATACACCACGATCCAGTTGCACATCGTGGCGACGGATCAGGACCAGCTCTACAACATCAACAGTGAACTGCGGGCCACCGGCTTCGTACACATGGTGTTGTGATGCCGCAGGTCCTGGGCTTTCGCGAGCTCGGCCAGATGGCCTACGAGCCCGTGTGGCATGCCATGCAGCGCTTCACCAACGAGCGCGGCACGTCGGCACCGGATGAGGTCTGGCTGGTGGAGCACCCGCCGGTATTTACCCAGGGCCAGGCCGGCAAGGCCGAACACCTGTTGCTGCCGGGGGATATTCCGGTGGTGCAGGTCGACCGAGGTGGCCAAGTGACTTACCATGGGCCCGGTCAGCTTGTCGCTTACCTGTTGTTGGACGTGCGCAAGCTGGGGTTTGGTGTGCGTGATCTGGTCAGCCGCATCGAGGCTTGCCTGATCGAGCTGCTGGCCAGTTATGGCGTGACCGCCGCCGCCAAGCCGGATGCTCCGGGGGTGTATGTGGACGGTGCGAAAATCGCCTCCCTGGGGCTGCGGATCCGCCACGGCTGTTCCTTTCATGGCCTGGCCCTGAACGTGGACATGGACCTGGCACCGTTCCGACGCATCAACCCGTGCGGTTATGCCGGGTTGGCGATGACACAACTGAGCGAGCACGTCACACCGATTAAATTTGCCGAGGTAAGTGCCCGGCTGCGTGCGCAGCTCGTCAAACACCTCGACTATGCTGAGCAGACGACCCTCACGGGCGGAATCGACTGATTATGACTACTGATGCAGTGCAAACCATGATCCCGACGCTGGACGTTACCGAGCGTCCGGCCCCGGCCCCGCGTGCCAAGGTGGAAGCCGGTGTCAAGCTGCGCGGCGCCGAGAAGGTTGCACGCATCCCGGTGAAGATCATTCCGACCACCGAACTGCCGAAAAAGCCCGACTGGATCCGCGTGCGCATCCCGGTCTCGCCGGAAGTCGACCGTATCAAGGCCCTGCTGCGCAAACACAAGTTGCACAGCGTGTGCGAAGAGGCCTCCTGCCCGAACCTGGGCGAGTGCTTCTCCGGCGGCACCGCCACCTTCATGATCATGGGTGACATCTGCACCCGTCGCTGCCCATTCTGCGACGTCGGCCACGGCCGGCCGAAGCCGCTGGACGTCAACGAGCCGCAAAGCCTGGCCATCGCCATCGCCGACCTTAAACTCAAATACGTGGTGATCACCTCGGTAGACCGCGACGATCTGCGTGACGGCGGTGCCCAGCACTTTGCCGACTGCATCCGAGAAATCCGCAAGCTGTCGCCCAACGTTGTGCTCGAAACCCTGGTGCCGGATTACCGGGGCCGTATGGACGTGGCGCTGGAAATCACCGCCGCCGAGCCACCGGATGTGTTCAACCACAACCTGGAAACCGTGCCGCGCCTGTACAAGGCTGCGCGTCCGGGTTCGGACTACCAGTGGTCGCTGACCCTGCTGCAAAAATTCAAGCAGATGATGCCGCACATCCCGACCAAATCCGGCCTGATGCTGGGGTTGGGCGAGACCGACGAGGAAGTGATCGAAGTCATGCAGCGCATGCGCGAACACGACATCGACATGCTGACCCTGGGTCAGTACCTGCAGCCGTCGCGCAATCACTTGCCGGTACAGCGTTTTGTGCACCCGGACACCTTCGCCTGGTTCGCCGAGGAAGGCTACAAGATGGGCTTCAAGAACGTGGCATCGGGCCCGCTGGTACGTTCTTCGTACCACGCTGACGAGCAGGCCAAGCTGGTCAAGGCAAGCCTGATCTCCTGATCGGAGTTTAGATCCGGAGTGGGAGGGGCTTATGTGGGAGGGGGCTTGCCCCCGATAGCGGTAGGTCAGTCACTCCTGTGCTGGCTGATCCACCGCTATCGGGGCAAGCCCTCTCCCACATTCGTACTGCGTTAACCAGGGAGAGTTGTGTATGACCATTGCCGTTCCAGCCCTTCGTTCCGAAGGCACCATCGCCCTGATTGCACCTGCCGGCCCCGCCGCGCTGGATGTTGAAAAGGCCGGCCAATGGATGCGCACCCGCGGCTATGGTCTGCAAATTTTTCCTGGGGTGTATGAACGCGACGGCTACCTTGCCGGCAGCGATGAGGTGCGCTTGCGTGACCTGCACGCCGCTTTCGCCGACCCTGAAATCGATGCGATCTTCTGCCTGCGGGGCGGCTACGGCACGCCACGGCTGTTGGACTGTTTGGACTTCGACCTTCTGCGCGCCAATCCCAAGCCATTTGTCGGCTATAGCGACATTACCGCCCTGCACCTGGCTATCAATCGCTACGCGGGCTTCGTGACCTTTCACGGGCCGATGCTCAATGCCGACCTGCTCGGCGACAAGCAGCAACCTACCGAATCCTCACTGTTCAGCCTGCTGCGTGGGCAACTGGGCGCTGGCAGCGTGCTGACGCACCCCGTGGCCTACCCGCTGACCACTCTTGAGCCCGGCATTGCCTGTGGGCGTCTGCTGGGAGGCAACCTGTCGATGATTGCGGCGGTGATGGGTACGCCTTACGAAATCGATGCGCAAGGCATCATCCTGTTTATCGAGGACGTCAACGAGCCGATCTATCGCATCGATCGTCTGCTCACGCATTTGCGCCTGGCGGGCAAGTTGGCTCAGGTAGCTGGGGTGCTGGTCGGGGACGTGGCGGGAGTGGATAACGTCGCGCTGCAGCGCCTGCTCAAACAGACATTTGAACCGTTGTGCATTCCGGTGCTGGCCGGCTGGCGCAGTGGGCATTGCGATCCGAACCTGACCCTGCCGATGGGCGCGTGGGTGCGGCTGGATGCGGGAGAGCAGCGGGTGGTGTTGGAGCAGGATGTGGTCGTTACACTTTGAATCTGGGATCACTCGCTAAACCGCCATCGGGGGCAAGCCCCCTCCCACATTGATCAGTGATCGACATGACAACTCGGTCAGCTGTGGGAGGGGGCAAGCC
>NZ_JARVSS010000026.1:0-24098 GCF_030209095.1 Pseudomonas sp. lyk4-R2A-8 | reverse complement strand
AATCTGGTAGTCCACCGCGACAATGCGACCGGACGAGTAGCGCAGAAACAACGAGTGACCAACCCCGTTATCCACTCGCTCGATACGCCCGGAAAAATCCCGAGCAATACGCAGGCGGTTGTCGTACGCATCGCTGATCGCTGTCAGCACACCATCGCGAAAGTGGTAGAACCGCGAGGCCTGCGCCAGCACCAATTCATCCGGCGAAGCCCCCAGATAGATCGCCGCTTCGGCCAAGCTATTGGTAATCGCCGGTCGCACAGAGGTGGGCAAGGGCAGAGTGATCGACCGGTTCTCATGATCCGTCCAAACCACCGAATCGCCCGACACACAAAGCCGCTGCGCCAACGCATGGCTCCAGCCAAACCCCAACCAGACATCCACTTCCACCGCACTGGTGCGATACAGTCGCGTCCATTCAAACGGCAAAATCCCGTCCAACGTGCCATCGGTCAGCGTCAACAGTTCCTCCCCGGTAACCATCGACACCGGGCAGCCGTTGGTGACGGTCTTATCCGAAGAGGCCGCCGCATCGCCCTTCGGATTCGTCGATACAGCAGGCACATCATCCACAGGCTCTTTTTGCTTAAGCACCGCGTTCTGCCGCGCCCGCCAGCGCATCTGCAGCGTGCCTTGCTTCACCCCGCCGACCACGCCGCGAACCGCTACCGCTTTGTAGCGATCCACCGCCTGCATGAACTTCGTCAGAATCGCCAGCACGCTCTGAACAAAACCTACAGCCGCCTTAACAATCTGTGCGCCATACCTGGCCAGCCGCAGGCTCAAATACGCCACAGCCGCCGCCGGCAATGCGATGGTCAGCACCGCGCCAATCACCAGGTCAATCAGCAGCGACACCACAAACCCAGCGGCCACTTGCGCAATCTCACTGGGCGGCAATGCGTCCAACCAGATCATCGCCGTGCGCAACAGCAGGAACAGCGCCGCCTCATCACTGGCGAGCAACATCGCCTGTGCCATGACCTTGGGCGCATCGGTGGCGATTTGTGCCAGCTTGGCCGCTTCAGCCCCCAGCTGTTCGACGTACTTCAACGGGTCTTCAAGCATCGCCTGCACCAGCTTGATGCTGTCCCACACGTCCCGGATCGCGGCCCAACTGCCCGCCAGTACGCCGCTGCCAATCGCACTGGCCGTGGACTGCTGCCAATGCGGCTTGAAGCCTTGCCACTGTTCGCGGAGCCACCGCTCCAGGTCCGCCATCAGCCCGGCGTAGGAGGCGAACAACGCATCCACCTGCTCCTGGGAAACACCGCCCTGTACCCGCACCTGATAGCGCCCGCCAGCGGCGCAGTGGTGTGAGCCCTTGCCGTGCTCATCCAGCATGACCCGCGTGGAACTGCCGTCATCCAACCCGATCACTTCGACTGGAATGTCGCCAATCGGCACGTCATACACCGAGTCGAATGTGCTCTCTATCTTCAGCTCGCCGCCCAACTGGCACACGGCAACACTGCCGATAAAGTTCGGGTCGCTTATGCTCACGGTTGTCTGCGAGTCACCGACGCGCAACACCCGATCCATCCCCAGCAACGACGGCATATCTGCCGCATGGCTCACCGAATCCAGCGCCCGCGAATACCAGGCGCCCATCTGCTGGCGATAAGTCACCAGGCTCTGATGAAAGCCATCCAGCTCATGTTCGATAGAGGCAATGTGGGAAGCGTGGGTCATCCGTGACGTCTCGGCAGAGGGCAAGGCGTCGGAGTCTGCCGCAGTGAAAAGCGGCTGGATGAACGGCGGGGAAAATCAGAAAGGGCTTACGAAGGTCGCGTAATAGTCAGCCCCAATCACCGTTGGGGGCTACTTCAAATGGCGATCATGCTCATTGACGAGCAGTGCTTTGTGCTTCTTTAAGTTGGAGTTCAAATTCAATCAGTCCAGCCTGCATCCTCTGCAATACGGCGATTTGCCTAGCCAGGTCTCGCTTCTTAAATTGGCAATAGCGTGTTCTGCTCGATCCCAGGGCAAAGCATTGGCCTCTCCCTTTTCCAAATCGTCCGCCGACCTGCTTCAGAGAGTGTTGCAATAAGCTGATTTGCAGTTGCCAGTAGGACCGTTCTGTAAGATGTGTCGGGCAGCTCCTGAAGCGCTTACGACCCCTTGTTACTGCAAAGACCTCTGACTAGCCTGCCGAAAACTCAAGAGTGAAACAGGCATGAGCGAAAGGTCTATCCGTTTGACGGCGCCTCCGACGGGCTACAGCGATTGGCTGACCGGCCTTAAAAAGCGCATCCACGTGGCACAACAGCGTGCGTCACTGGCAGTCAATCGAGAAATGGTGCTCCTTTACTGGAATATCGGTCACGAGATTTTGACCCGCCAGAACCAGCAGGGGTGGGGGAGCAAGGTTATTGATCGTCTTGCTCAAGATTTGCGTACGAGTTTTCCCTGCATGAAAGGTTTTTCGCCCCGCAACCTGAAGTACATGCTTGCATTTGCTGAATGCTTGGCCGGATTCGGAATTTGTGCAACAGGCTGCTGCACAATTGCCGTGGGGTCACAATGTGGTCCTGCTCGACAAACTTCCGGGCCCAGAACCCCGTCGTTGGTACATCGCGCAGGCGATTGAACACAGTTGGTCCCGCAACACGCTGGTGATGCAAATCGAAACTCGCCTACTGGAGCGCACGGGTAAAGCAGTCAGCAATTTCGAAAGCCATCTGCCCAAGCCACAATCCGACCTGGCGCGTGAGTCGCTGAAAGATCCTTATCGTTTTGATTTTCTCAGTCTGGCCCTGGATGCGCAGGAGCGCGACATAGAAAATGCCCTGATCAAACACGTCACCGACTTTCTGTTGGAGTTGGGCGCTGGTTTTGCGTTCGTCGGCCAACAAGTTCTCTTGGATGTGGGTGGCGATGAGTTCTTCGTTGATCTGTTGTTCTACCACGTGAAGCTGCGTTGCTACGTGGTGATCGAGCTCAAGGCGGGAAAATTTAAGCCTGAACACCTAGGCAAGCTGAGCTTTTACCTTGCTGCTGTAGATGCTCAGCTTAGGCATCCGCAAGATGGGCCAACGATTGGCCTATTATTGTGCAAGAGCAAGAACGCGGTGGTAGCTGAGTATGCACTGCGCGATAACAACCGACCTATCGGAGTGGCGGAATATCAACTGGTAGGGGCATTACCCGCAGAGCTGCAAACCAGTTTGCCAAGCATCGAGCAAATTGAGCGGGAACTGGCGGGTTAAGCTCGGTTGAATAACGAAAGCCTGCTTTTAAGGGCAGGCTTATCGCGAATCTCGGCTGACTTACTTCTGATGAGCCGTCAGCGCCGCATACCCATTCATCAAGTTGCGATAGTTGGGAATGCGCTGGGACAACAAATTCCCCAGGCCTTCGATATCGTTGCGCCAGTCGCGGTGCAGCTCACAGGCCACCGAGAACCAGTTCATCAACTGCGCACCGGCCTGTGTCATGCGGCTCCACGCCGCCTGCTGCACCGTGGTGTTGAACGTGCCGGAAGCATCGGTTACTACAAACACCTCAAACCCTTCCGCCAGCGCCGACAAGGTCGGGAACGCTACGCAGACATCCGTGACCACACCGGCAATGATGATCTGCTTGCGCCCGGTGGCCTTGATTGCCTTGACGAAATCTTCGTTGTCCCACGCATTGATCTGGCCAGGGCGGGCGATGTACGGCGCGTCCGGGAACATCTCTTTCAGCTCCGGCACCAGCGGGCCGTTGGGGCCCTGTTCGAAACTGGTGGTGAGGATGGTCGGCAGGTTGAAGAACTTGGCCAGGTCGGCCAGGGCCAGTACGTTGTTCTTGAACTCGTTGGGCGAGAAGTCCTGAACCAGGGAGATCAGGCCGGTCTGGTGGTCGACCAGCAGGACTACGGCGTCGTCTTTGTTGAGGCGGTTGTAGGTTGCAGTGCTCATGGTTGAATCCTTTTTGTTTAAGTGGGTTAGGGCGTTGCGTTCAACATGGGCACAGATTAATGGGTAGCGACGGCATGATAAATCGTCTGATATGGGTAATACCGTCAACTCAAAGGTGACAATTTCGGTCATTTAGCAGCAGCGACCTTTAGCGTCACTGAAAGAAGTACGACAAAAAATCTCACGCGTGAGCTATTGAGCCTGCTGAAAATTGCCTGTAGATTTTCTCACGCGTGAGTTTTTCACAGCGAGGTCAGCACCATGAAAAGCAGCTCTCCATCGAACCCGTCCCCAGGGGCCGATACCGATTCAACCCGTCTTCAGGGAGAGCGCTTGAAACCGTCGGTCAAAAAGCCATCGAGCTTTTACATGAAGCAGATGCGCGCAGGCCTGGCGGCCGCCGGCTATGTGAAACACGAGACTTGGGTGCTTCCCGAAAATCGAAGCCTGCTCAAGCAAATGGAGAAACAGCTTCGCCAGCCGATTCTGGCTGGTTCATTCATGTCGGAGAATTTCATGAGCGCAGGTACCAACTGGAATATCGATCGCCTCTTCACCGCTCTTCAGGCCCTGGACGAGGTGGTGTCCAAGGACATTACGCTGTCTCTGGTCCAAGGCTCCGAATCCAGCATCAAGCTGGAAATGAACGACTTCGGTGGCTTGCCGATTTACATCGCGGTGGTGGGCGAGCAGATCATCGTCGATACCGTGCTGGTCGATGCCGAGTCCATCAACGATGTCGCAACCTTCAATGACGCGGTGTTGCGCAGCCGGGAGATGTTCCCGCTGTCCTCGATCGGTATCGAGTCCATGCCGAACGGGCAGGTGGTCTACAACATGTTCGGCGCATTGAGCTCCGACTCCAGCCTGACCAATATCGTGACCGAGGTGAAAACCCTGGTCGACAACGTGCAGCGCGCCAGCGAAGCCTTCGAACGTTTCTTCAATTAAGTATTCGGGAGTATCCAATGACTCAGTCCATCTGGAGCAAATTGTTCACCGCGCTGCGTGGCGGTGCCAACGAAGTCGGCGAATCGATAGTTGACCAACAGGCCCTGCGCATCCTCGATCAGGAAATTCGCGATGCCGACACCGCGCTGGCCAACGCCAAGCGTGAGCTGGTCAGCATCATGGCCAAGCACAAATTGGCGACTGATCGCGTCAACGAGTACGACGCCAAGATCAAGGACCTGGAGTCCAAGGCAGTGGCGGCCCTGCAGGCCAATCGTGAAGACCTCGCCTTGGAAGTGGCCGAAGCGATTTCGACCCTGACCAACGAGCGGGATGTCGAGCATAAGCAAGCCATTGAGTTCGGTGGCTATGCGGAAGGCATGCGCAAGGACATCACCAAGGCCGAAAGCCGGATCAAAAGCCTGCGTCAGCAAGTGGATATGGCCAAGGCTCGCGACAGCGTACAGAAGGCCCAGGTCAGCGCCTCCATCGCCAGCGGCGGTGCCAACGGCAAGCTGGAAACCGCCGTCGGTACGCTGAATCGTTTGCAGGCCAAGCAGCAGCAACGCGCCGCTGAACTGCAAGCCCAGGATGAGCTGGCTGACGCTTCGACGGGGACCGATCTGGAGCGCAAGCTGCGCGACGCCGGCATCACGCCGGATGAAGGCAGCGCCAATGCGATTCTGGAGCGCCTGAAGCAAAAGTCGGCGGAGTAAGCAACGTCGTCGCTGGGAGGGCAGTGTCTGCCCTCCCTTTTTTGTCGAGGTCAGGATGGATGCCCTGAAGGGTTTCAAGACAATCGCAGGCTTGGCCTTCTTGATGGTCGCGCTGCAACTGCTCAATGTGGCGACCGGTTACAGCCTTATGGCGTTCGGCCTGATCCCGAGAACGCTGCAGGGGCTGCCCGGCATACTCACGTCACCGTTTCTGCACGGCTCGTTCGCCCACCTGAGCGCCAACCTGATTGCCTTTGTGATCCTGGGCAGCCTGGTGATGATCGAAGGGCTCAATCGGTTTGTGGCCGTCAGCGCGATCATCATTGTGCTGGGTGGCTCGCTGGTCTGGCTGTTCGGTTTTGCCGGCATACACGTGGGCGCCAGCGGCTGGGTCTTCGGGCTATGGGCCTACCTGTTGTCTCGCGCCTGGTTCCACAGGAGTTGGGGCAACCTGATAACGGCCGCTGTCGTCGCGGCACTGTATGGCGGCTTGATCCTTGGCTTCCTGCCTCGCCAGGGTGTTTCCTTCGAAGGGCATCTGTTTGGCGCGTTCGCCGGATTTATTGCAGCCAAGGTACTTCTCTCCAAACCACGCAGCAGGTTTAATGCCGGCTGAGCGCGCTTGAGCATCCCGATGTCGAGGCGACAACGTCATCAGGTAATCAAGTACCCAAGGAGCCAGGGACAACGTGTCGATTTTTCTTCTGTTGCGCAGGTACGCTTCCTCGCTCTTTCACCGCTTCGGTTGGGCGGGGCTGGTGATCGCCCTGGGGATACACCTGATCACCGCCTACCTGGGCCTGGTGTACCTGGGCGAACAGCACCTCACCGCTCCCGCCACATTTATTTACTTCTACCTCACCACCACGCTGACGGTCGGCTATGGCGATCTTGCGCCGCAGACCTCGGCGGGGCGCGTGTTCGTGGCTGCCTGGGTGATGCTCGGGGGCATTGCGCTGCTGACGGCAGCCATCGGCAAAACCACCAGCACTGTCATCGATGCATGGAGAAAAGGCATGAAGGGCAAAGGCGATTTCACCGGTAAGGTCGGTCATACCGTGCTCATTGGCTGGGAGGGCGCGTCCAGTGAGCGAGTCATTGAGTTGTTGCTCCAGGACGAAACCTCGAACGACAACCTTATCGTCATTTGCGATTGCACCCTCGAAGAAAACCCAATGCCGGGCAAGGCGGCGTTCATCCGTGGCGAAAGCCTGTCTTCCACCGCGTTATTGCTGCGTGCCGGCGTGCCCGGTGCCGAGCGTGTGCTGGTGCGCACTCCGTCTGATGATCTGACGCTGGCCACCGTGCTGGCGGTGAATCAACTGAGCCCGGTCGGTCATGTGGTGGCCCACTTCAATGAAAGCGAAATTGCCGCCCTGGCCAGCTCCTACGCCCCCAGCCTGGAATGCACATCAAGCATGGCTATCGAAATGCTGGTGCGCGCGTCTCAGGATCCGGGCTCGTCGGTGGTCATCAATGAGCTGTTGTGCGTGGGCCAAGGTGCCACCCAATACTTGATGAAATTGCCCGAGGCCTTTGAAGCCACGTTCGGCGACCTGTACACCCAAATGAAAGAACGCCACAACGCCACACTCATCGGCTATCGCGCCCAAGGCGCCCCGCAACCCTCGATCAACCCGCCCAGCAACACGCGCGTTGCAGGTGGCGAACTCTTCTACATCGCCTCCACCCGCCTCAAGGAAATCTCCAATGGGATGGTTTAAACAGTTGATGGGGCTTGAGGCCCCGCACGCCAATACACAATCGAAAGAGCCTGGCCAAGCCGTGCCGACCACCGGGCCGCTGGGCCTGGCGCCGGGCAAAGGCGTGATATTCGACACGAGCCTGAAATTGCTGCTCGACGGCAAAACCACGGTGATCATCCCCGGCACCCAGGAAATCTGGAGCAACGGCACCGTTGACCTCGGGCAGTCGACCTGGCTGTCGCGCTACTACATGAACGACGAAGATTACTGGCTGCAGGTGCACACCACGGGCGATATCACCGGGCAGGTCGAGTCGGTGATCCTGTTCAACTACCTGAGTTACGTCACCCTCAGCAGCGAGGCCGAACTGCGCCGCCTGGCGGGGCCGCAGAGTCTGATCGGTTTGCCGACCTACACCCACAACGGCGTCGAATACGCGCGTGTATGGGGCAGCGAGGAAGGTCAGACAGAATTGGTGGCCATGAGTGAGCAGGTGATCAACCCCGAAGACGCCTACAGCGTCGAGCACCGTTCGATGCTATACGCACGGGATACAGGCCTGACCGATCGACGTGAGTTCCTGCTGTTTTCCGTCGAGGAAGACGCTGAAGGCACCGTTAGCCTGAGCACATCGCTGGGCATTTCGCTGTACACAACCGACTTGAAAGCGCTCTAAAAAAGGAAGAAACACATGCTAGAAGCTCTCTCCATTTCACTGAACAAAACCGCTGTGCTCGGGTTTGTGACCTACATCCTGGGCGCTGCCGTACTGTTCGCATTGTTCCAGTTCATCTACACCCGCATCACCCCGCACAAAGAATTCGAACTGATCCGTGCAGGCAATGTTTCCGCAGCCGTTGCCCTGGGCGGTGCCATCGTCGGGTTCGCCATTCCGGCCAGCAATGTGATTGCCTACTCGATCAGCATTCTCGACTTCGTCGTCTGGGCAGTGATCGCGGCCGTCGTCCAACTGCTGGCGTTTCTGCTGACCAGCCTGGTGCTCAAAGGCACGTCCGAGCGCATCAGGAAGGGCGAGCTTGCGGCAGGCATCTACGTGGCCGCCGTGGCTATCAGCGTCGGCATGTTGAATGCCGCCTGCATGACGCCCACCCAGAACTGATTGCGCACGGAGCTCCCGATGAAACGAAGCAAGTACGTCCAGCTATCGCTGGCAGCGTCGGTCGCGATGGCGATTTCCGGCTGCGGGCCGACGGAAAAAACCTACGATCTGCAGAAGAAGTACAACTTCCAGTCCGTTCAGCAATGCGCCGATGAAAAGCTTCCGGTGGACGTCTGCTCGGACGCCTACATGACCGCCATGGCCGAGCATCGCCGCATCGCTCCGGTGTACGCCAGCCAGGCCGACTGCGATGCCGACTTTGTCGCCGGCTGGTGCCAGCTGGACTCCAATGGCCAGTTCATTCCCAAGCTGGGCGGTTTCGAGCTGACCGCCGAAGGCCAGGTGACACAATCCCAGGTCGACGCTGCCAACGCTCAGGCGGGCAACGCTCAGGCAAGCGGCGGCTCCGGCTTCTCCACCAGCAGCCTGCTGACCGGTCTGCTGATCGGCAACATGCTGAGCAGCAATCGCAACAGCTACCGTTCTGAGCCCGTGTATCGCTATCGCGATGATCGCGGCGACTACGCCAACTCGACGCTCAATCAGCGCGTCTCCAATGGCGCCACGTTCGGCCGCTCGAACCAGGCCCGGTATGGCAGCAGCAATTACACCAACACGCTGCGCTCCTCCGGCACGTCGGGCTCCGTGGCGTCGGCAACCTCCCGTGGCGGTTTCGGCAGCAAGGCCAGCGCACGCAGCGGCTGGGGCGGCGGGTCGAGCAGTTAAGGAAAACCCGGGCATGAAGAAGATCCATTGCGCAGAGCGTCATGACTGGAAACAGACGGCCGACAGCCTCGGCTTTCTGTTCCACACCATCGACAACGAACCCTATTGGGACGAGAGCGCGTACTACCAGTTCACGCTCAAGCAAATCGAGCAAGACCTGGAAGACCCGACCACCGAGATCCATGACATGTGCATGGACCTCGTGGCACGCGTCGTCCAGAGCGAAGAACTGCTCGAACGCCTGAGCATCCCCGCGCCTTTCTTCGACATGATCAGAACGTCGTGGCTGGAAGGTCATCCGCACCTGTATGGGCGCATGGATTTCTCCTACGACGGCACCGGCCCCGCCAAGCTGCTGGAGCTCAACTACGACACACCGACCAGCCTTTACGAGGCTGCGGCGTTTCAGTGGGGCTGGCTGGAGCAATGCATCGAGCGCGGCCTGCTGCCCAAGCATGCCGACCAGTTCAACAGCATCGACACCAAACTGCACCAGGCTTTCGCGCAGTTGCAGGTCAACCAGCCGTTCTACTTCGCCTCGATGAAAGACTCGGTCGAAGACAAAGGCACCACCGACTACCTGCGCCTGGTCGCGGAAAAAGTCGGCATCGAATCACGCCACATCGACATCGAAGATATCGGCTTGACCCCCGAAGGCCGCTTCGTCGACCTCCAGGACCGTTGGATTCCCCATCTGTTCAAACTGCACGCCTGGGAATTCATCTTCCACGAACCCTTCGGCGCCGCGATTGCCGAGAGTGATACCCAGTTTTTCGAG
Organism: Pseudomonas sp. lyk4-R2A-8; assembly: GCF_030209095.1. Taxonomy (NCBI): domain Bacteria; kingdom Pseudomonadati; phylum Pseudomonadota; class Gammaproteobacteria; order Pseudomonadales; family Pseudomonadaceae; genus Pseudomonas; species Pseudomonas sp. lyk4-R2A-8. Next base: position 14,199 of record NZ_JARVSS010000026.1, on the reverse strand, counting down.
CCTGCGTGGAAATCCATCATTTCCAATAAAGGCATCCTGCCGCTGTTGTGGGAATTCAACAAAGGCCACCCGAATCTGCTCGCCGCCCACCTGGATACCGAACCGGGTAAAGCGGTGCCGAAGGGGTGGGTGCGCAAGCCGTTTTTCTCGCGGGAAGGCGCCAACATTGAGCTGCAAACGGCTGATGGGCTGGTTGTGAAGGAGGACGGGCCCTACACGGATGCGCCGTTTATCCTGCAGGAATTTGCGCCGTTGCCGCGGTTTGGGGACAGCTATACGTTGATTGGGTCCTGGGTGATCGGGGACCAGGCGGCGGGGATTGGGGTGCGGGAGGATAATAGTTTGATTACCAAGGATTCGAGCCGGTTTTTGCCGCATTTGATATTGGATTGAGGCTGGCGCTTAAAGGGCCAGCAGGGCTGATCCCTTTCATTTGCAGGACGTTTCCGAGAGAATCCCAACCGCATTGCGCCAGCGGGAATGCGTGGCTAGGCTGCGGATCGTCACTGCCTATTCAGTGATCGGGTTTAGTCGCCCGGATTCGATTGGCGCATAAGCAACTCATGAGTCAGGCCCCCCTTCGCCTGCATCTTATGGTGGCTGTGCGCAGGGCACCTCTGGGTGCGCCGGGTTTCCAATCGACCGGTCGACTAACCTGCGTACAGCTGCCGCCTTTTGTTTAGTCGCGAGAAGTGGCAGCTCCAAATTATCGATTGGAGGTTTGCTATGGATAACGTTGTTTCGGATTCGCTCTCATCGCCTGCGACCAACCCTTTTACTGTCAATGAAGAGCTGAGCTTTGAGGATGCCTGGGGGCGTGTGGCTGAGTTACTGCAGTGTGCGGTGGCTACGTCGCAAGTGCTCGGTGAACCAGTGGCTGCGCCGCAAAGAGCGGTGATGCATTTGGTGGAAATGGCGAAGATGGTGGCGGATCGAGCTGTGGAGTGTTTGCAGCCCACGTAAAGCGATGGAGAGAAGGTAGAGCGACCCGCTTTTGATTAATCAATTGTCCAATAGCTGTTGGACAATTGAGCCGCGATACTTATCAGGCATTAAAAAGCCGGCTTGTGGCCGGCTTCTCGCTGACTGCCTCGGCTTGTTTTTGACAAGCCTCACCAGCCTTCAAATCGCTCAGCCCACATTGCGTCGGGCTGAATAGTAGGGGCATCCGCGGGAACTCCTCCGCATCGCCGAGCAGGGTGGATAGCGCAAAGCCACCCCCTGCCAAATGTGCGGCGCATGATACCCACATTCATCTCAGTTGCCCACCTCGGGTTCCGATTTAGAGCCTTCCCAGCCCAAAAGATGCTCATCCAGCGGCACGGGCGGGCGGCGGTTGTTGAGGGTGGACCACCAGAATACCCAACCCACGATCTGGAAGTTCTGTTCGAAGCGTTCCTCGTAGGTGAGGTATTCGTCCGGGTGTTCGCCGGCGTTGTGGCTGCGCATGCGCAATCCGCCCCCAGGTCGGTTGTAGAGGTATTTGATGCGTAGCATCCCGTCGTGTTCGACGGCGTAGATTTCGCCGTCGATGATTTGGCTGCGGCCTCGGTCGATGGCGAGGGTGGCGCCTTGTTGGATGATGTCGATCATGCTGTTGTCGACCATGTAGGCGCCCAGTGCGCGGTCGGGGTTGACGTTGAGGGTTTCGAGGGCGTGCAGGGAGATGCGGATGCGCTCGGTTGAGGTGAAGGAGGTGTGGAGGGGAATCTCCACGTCGATTTTTTCCGGGCTGCAGGCGGGGCCTGTGAGGTATTTGCCGCTGTCTTCGCGGGTGGGCAGTCCTTTGCGTGCACTGGGTGCTTCCAGCAGGAAGTTGGCCGGTGGGTGTTTGGGGCCTTCGCCGGTGCGCAGCCAACGGCTGGAGACGCAGAGCAGTTCTGCGAACTCGTTGAGTCGGCCCATGGGCACGCCGCGTTTGAACCAGTTGTTCACGTGTTGAGGCGTGACGCCGCGGTTCTTGGCGAAGTCGGAAGCGGAAAGATGAACTTCCCGCAGTAGTGCTTTTAAACGATCACCTGATGTATTCATAAACGCAGAGTTTACTGGCGGATAAAAACCATCAAATAAACCATGCGTTGATTTGCGCGTGTAGGTTTTGGCTTAGTTGTAGCCGGTTTTTTCAATTTTCTTGTCTGTTTAAACGTTAGTTGATGTTAGTTGAACTCGCTGTTTAATTTTTTCCAAAAAAAAGCCCCGAATGAAGGGGGCTTTTTCAATTGCCGGAGCAATGAGTAGCGGGTATCAGCCTTTGTAGGCCGCGACCGACTTCATGATCTCGGCGCGGGCGGCGTCTGCGTTGCCCCAACCGTCGATCTTCACCCATTTGCCTTTTTCGAGGTCTTTGTAGTTCTCGAAGAAGTGCTTGATCTGCTCCAGCAGCAATGGCGGCAGGTCGGTGTATTCCTTCACGTCCACGTACAGCTGGGACAGCTTGTCGTGTGGCACTGCGATCACTTTGGCATCGCCGCCGCCGTCGTCGGTCATGTTCAGGATGCCGACTGGGCGCGCGCGGATGACCGAGCCTGGGGTAACCGGGTAAGGGGTCACGACCAGCACGTCGAGGGGGTCGCCATCGTCGGCCAGGGTGTTCGGGATAAAACCGTAGTTGGCCGGGTAGAACATCGGGGTGGCCATAAAACGGTCAACGAACAGGCAGTCGCTGTCTTTGTCGATTTCGTATTTGATCGGCGCGTGGTTGGCCGGAATCTCGATGGCGACGTAGATGTCGTTCGGCAGGTCTTTGCCAGCCGGAATCTTGCTGTAGCTCATTGGGCGTTGCCCCCGTTAGTTGGCCAAGAAACTTGGCCGGATTGGCCTAAAAGTGGCCGCGATTATAGGCACATTCTGACGCCGATGCCATGCGCCAGACGTCGTACGGTTATTCGCCCGATGGCTGATAACGTGGGTCGTGGGCCTGCAGTTGGCTCAGGCGGGCCAATGGATCCTGGCGATAGAAGCAGCTGAGTTGGGCGTACACCTGTGGATAACTGCTGGCGAGCAAATCCGGGGCACTGAAGAAATATTCGCTGGTGACCGCGAAGAATTCCGCCGGGTTTTCGGCGGCGTAGGGGTCGATGGCGGTCTCGGCGTCGGGGTCGGCATCGAGTTGGCGGTTGAGGTCATCAAACGCGCTTTGCATCACGCTGGCCCACTCCTGCACGCGCATATCGCTATGCAGCGGTGGAAGACCGTTGGCGTCGCCGTTGAGCATGTCGAGCTTATGCGCCAGTTCGTGGATCACCAGGTTGTAGCCTTCCCATTGGCCGCTCGCCAGCACACCGGGCCAGGCGAGGATCACCGGGCCTTGCTGCCAGGCCTCGCCGCTGTGTTCGCCGTCCCACTCGTGCTCGACGCCGCTGGCATCGCGATGGCGTTGCGGGCTGAGGAAGTCGTCGGGGTACAGCACGATTTCGTGAAAGCCCTGATACCAGTCCAGGTCGCCCAGGTTCATCAGCGGCAGTTGCGCCTGGGCGGCGAGCAGCAGGCGTTGTTCCTGATGCAGCTCGACGCCAGGCAGGGCGGTGAGGTGTTTTTCAGCGAGGAACACCACGCAGGCTTCGCGCAGCCACTGGTCCTGCTCGGCGCTGATGCCATCGAGGAAGGTCAGGTGGTGGCGCACCCGCTGCCAGGTGTCATCGGCAATCGGGTGCTTGGCCAGCAGGCGCCGGCGACGCCAGCCGCTGAGAGACCACATCGCCGATTACTGCTGGTTGGCTTCGGAGGAACTGCGGCCGAAGCGGCTGCGGAACACGCTGATGATCATCGGTACCAGGGACAGCAGGATGATAAACACCACCAGCAGCGACAGGTTCTTCTTGATAAACGGCACGTTGCCGAAGAAATAACCGAGGGTCACCAGGCCACCGACCCACAGCACGGTGCCCAGCACACTGAAGCCGAAAAAGCGTGCGTACGGCATTTTGGCGATGCCGGCGACGAACGGCGCAAATGTGCGCAGGATCGGCAGGAAGCGCGCCAGGGTCACGGTTTTACCGCCGTGTTTGTCGTAGAAGTCGTGGGTTTTCTGCAGGTAATCGCGGCGGAAGATTTTCGAGTTCGGGTTACTGAACAAGCGCTCGCCGACGGTTCGCCCAATCACGTAGTTGGTGCTGTCACCCAGGATCGCCGCCAGCATTAATAAACCGGCCAGCAACACCGGGTCCATGCCGCCGCCTGCCGCGACGGCACCGGCGATAAACAGCAGGGAATCCCCCGGCAGGAAGGGCATGACCACCAGGCCGGTCTCGCAAAAAATCACCAGGAACAGAATGGCGTAGATCCATGGACCGTAATTGGTGACCAGCATGTCGAGGTAAACATCGAGATGCAGGATAAGGTCAAGCGGGTTGAAATCCATGGATGGCACCTGTGTGAACGGCCCGACTCGGCAGGCCTGTGCGGAAGCTCGGGTAAGTAAGGCTACAAGCGTATGCCGTGATTCTTACAACCCTGAAAGGTGCGCATTATACGGATTGATCGGTGAAAAGCGTGTTGCTTTTGTAGCGGGGGATGTCGTGGAGCCCGATGCGCTGATCGCCACAAATCTAGCGTGATTGCCAAAGTGGTGGGTCAGTTATAGGCGGGCTGGCTGAGCAACCATTATCGGGGGCAAGCCCCTCCCATATTGGAGTAGTGTTGAGGCAACTGACTCAGAGCGATCCCGTGCATTCACACGGCACCACCCGGCCCCCACTGCCTAGCCACTATGCCAATAAGGCCAATGTGGGAGAGGGCTTGCCCTCGATAGCGGTGTGCCTGTCCGGGCGTCAGTCTTCGCTGATCGGCAGTGTGTAGTTCTTGAATTCGGTGTCCTCGCGAAAGCCGATCGACTCGTAGGTTTTCTGCGCCACCTGGTTATCACTGCTGGTGGAAACCCGCAGCCGCACCGCATGGGTTTCCTTGGCCATCTTTTTCGCCGTGCGCATCAGGTTATCCGCCACCAATTGGCGCCGCGCATCTTCGGCTACATAGATGTCATTGAGGATCCACACGCGCTTGAGCGACAGCGAAGAAAAACTGGGGTACAGCTGGCAGAAGCCAAGTAACTTTTTGTCGTCGTCATCGGCCAAAGCCAGATAGACCACCGATTCCTTGCGGCGCAGGCGCTTTTCCAGAAAAGCCCGGGTTGAATCCGGAAAGGGCAGCGCCCCATAGAACTCGCGGTATTTGACGAACAATGGGGTCAACAGGTCCAGGTGTTCCAGGGTCGCTTGAATAATCCGCATGCCAGGCCTCGACTTCCTAGGGGGGTATGACCACACAAGCGGCCGTGACCCGATGCTGCCTAATGCCGCAAAAAAGCGCAATCGCGCGGCTATCGGTCATCTGGTGAGCTGAGCAGGAAATTTCCTTTCATCAGGTCCGGGTCGTCCGACTCGATGGTCTGAACCTGCGCCTCGTCCTTCAAGTTGACCCCCGATAACTGCCGACGGCACGCCTCCCGCATCAAGTAAAGCAGGCGATGCGCCGCCATGCCGTAACTCAACCCTTCCAGGCGTACATTGGAGATGCAGTTGCGGTAGGCATCGGTGAGGCCGACCTTGGGGTTGTAGGTGAAATACAGCCCCAGGCTGTCCGGCGAGCTGAGCCCCGGTCGCTCACCGATCAGGATCACCACCATTTTGGCGCCGAGCAATTGCCCGATTTCGTCAGCCACGGCCACACGGCCCTGTTCCACCAGAATCACCGGCGATAACGACCAGCCCTCGGCGTGGGTCTGTTCCTCCAGGCGGGTCAGAAACGGCACCGTATGTTTATGCACCGCCAGCGCCGATAAACCATCGGCCACCACCACGGCCAGGTCCACGCCGCCAGGGTTGGCCTGGGCATGCTCGCGCAGGGTCTGGGCCGAGTCGTCACTCAAGCGTCGGCCCAGGTCCGGGCGTTGCAGGTAACTGTGGCGATCGGTGGCGGCGCTGTGCAGCAACAGGCTGTCCCGCCCGCGCTCGGCGAGTTGCCGGCTCAGGCCGGCATGGTCGAACGGCAGGTGCACCGCGTCGCGCGCCTGGGCGTGGGCAAACTGGAAATCCAGTTGCGCGCTGGTGGGAAGGCTGGTGCCGGTGCGGCCCAGGGCAATGCGCGCCGGGGTGAGGCTGCGCAGTTGCAGCCAGGGGTTGTCGGGCAGGTCTGGTTGCACGGTAGGCTCCTTCATCCCAATTGCGCCAAGGCGTGGCGAAACGCTGGTGGCAGGCTGTTGCCGAAGCGCACCTTGCCGTCGGCCTGCGTGAAGATGCCCATTTTCGCCAGCCACTGTTCAAATTCCGGTGCCGGTTTTAAACCCAGTGTCTGCCGGGCGTATAGCGCGTCGTGGAAGGAGGTGGTCTGGTAGTTGAGCATGATGTCGTCGGAACCGGGGATGCCCATGATGAAGTTGATCCCGGCCACGCCCAGCAGGGTCAACAGGGTATCCATATCATCCTGATCGGCCTCGGCGTGGTTGGTGTAACAGATGTCGCAGCCCATCGGTACGCCCAGCAGCTTGCCGCAGAAGTGGTCCTCCAGGCCGGCGCGGATGATCTGTTTACCGTTGTACAGGTACTCGGGGCCGATAAAGCCCACCACCGTGTTGACCAGAAACGGCTTGAAATGCCGCGCTACTGCGTAGGCGCGGGTCTCGCACGTCTGTTGGTCGACACCAAAGTGCGCGTTGGCCGACAAGGCGCTGCCCTGGCCGGTTTCGAAATACATCAGGTTTTGCCCCAGGGTGCCGCGCTTGAGGCTCAAGCCCGCCTCGTACCCTTCCTGCAGCACACTCAAGCTGATGCCGAAACTGGCATTGGCTGCTTCGGTGCCGGCAATCGATTGAAACACCAGGTCCAGCGGTACACCGCGGTTGATCGCTTCAATGGAGGTGGTGACGTGGGTCAGCACGCAGGCCTGGGTCGGGATCTCATAGCGCTGGATGATCGCGTCGAGCATTTCCAGCATCGCGCAGATCGAGGCGATGCTGTCGGTGGCCGGGTTAATACCGATCATGGCGTCGCCGTTGCCATACAGCAGGCCGTCGAGGATGCTCGCGGCGATGCCGGCCGGTTCGTCCGTGGGATGGTTGGGTTGCAGGCGCGTCGACAGGCGCCCGCGCAGGCCCATGGTGCCGCGAAATTGGGTAACCACGCGGATCTTCTGCGCCACCAGCACCAGGTCCTGCACGCGCATGATCTTGGAGACGGCCGCTGCCATTTCCGGTGTCAGCCCCGGCGCCAGGGCGCGTAGGGATTGTTCATCGGCCGCATCGCTGAGCAGCCAGTCGCGCAGTCCGCCGACGGTCAGGTGGCTGACCGGGGTAAACGCCTGTTTATCGTGGGTATCGATGATCAGTCGGGTGACTTCATCGCTTTCGTATGGGATCAACGCCTCTTCGAGAAAGTGCTTCAACGGGATATTCGCCAGCGCCATTTGCGCCGCCACCCGCTCGCCATCGTTCTGCGCCGCCACGCCGGCGAGGAAATCTCCGGAGCGCGCGGGGCTGGCCTTGGCCATCACGTCTTTAAGGCTGTCGAAGCGGTAGGTTTGAGTACCCACCGCGTGGGAAAAGCTTGCCATACAGTGTCTCCTTGGCGACGCGGGCCAGATGAAGGAACAGCGCCCGCGTCGAGGTTTACGGCTCAGTGCAAGGTGGCCTCTGCGGCCTGGATCGCCGCGAATTCCTCTTCGGGCGTGCCTGCTACCAAGTGATGCCGGCTGTAGAAAGCAAAGTAAGCAATTAATACTCCATAGATGATCGCCGCGCCAATCACCACCCGTGGGTCCACCAGAAAGCCCGCCACCACGGCCACGCAGGCCAGTACCAGAGCGACCCCGGAGGTGAAGATGCCACCGGGCGTGCGGTAAGGGCGTTCCATTTTGGGGCGACGGATGCGCAGGGTGATATGCGCGGCCATCATCAGCACGTAGGAAATCGTCGCGCCGAACACTGCCACCAGGATCAGCAGGTCGCCCTGGCCGGTCAGCGACAGGCCGAAGCCGATAACGCCGGGGATCACCAGTGCCAATACCGGAGCCTTGCTTTTGTTGGTCTCCGACAACTTGCGCGGCAGGTAGCCGGCGCGGGACAAGGCAAAGATCTGCCGCGAATAGGCATAGATAATCGAGAAAAAGCTGGCGATTAAACCGGCCAGGCCCACCAGGTTGACGAAGCCGCCCATCCAGGTCGAGCCGCCGTAGGACAACGCCAGCGCTTCAACCAGTGGGTTGCCGGATTTGATCAGCGCATAGGTCCCCGCACCGCCCGGTGCGATCACCAGAATCAACAGGGCAAAACTGGTGAGCACCACAATGGCGCCAATCAGGCCGCGAGGCAGGTCACGCTTGGGGTTCTTGGTTTCTTCGGCGGCCAGTGGCACACCTTCAACCGCGAGGAAAAACCAGATCGCATAGGGGATCGCCGCCCACACGCCAACGTAGCCGAAGGGCAGGAAGGTGCTGGCGCCCTTGGCCTGGGTCACCGGTATGTCCAGCAAATTGGCGACATTGAAGTGCGGCACCATCGACACCAGGAACACGCCCAGTGCAATCGCGGCGATGGCGGTGATCACAAACATCAGCTTCAAGGCTTCACCGACGCCAAAGATGTGGATGCCGATAAAGATGATGTAGAACGCCAGATAAATCATCCAGCCGCCAATGCCAAACAGCGACTCACAGTAGGCGCCGATAAACACCGCAATGGCGGCGGGGGCGATGGCATATTCGATCAGGATGGCCGTGCCGGTGAGAAACCCGCCCCAAGGCCCGAAGGCGCTGCGGGCAAAGCCGTAGCCACCGCCGGCGGTGGGAATCATTGAGGACAGCTCGGCCAGGGAAAAGCACATGCACAAGTACATGGTGGCCATCAGCAATGTGGCGAGGAACATGCCGCCCCAGCCACCCTGGGCCAGGCCGAAATTCCAGCCGGCGTAGTCGCCGGAGATCACGTAGGCAACACCGAGGCCGACCAGCAGCACCCAGCCGGCGGCGCCTTTTTTCAGTTCGCGTTGTTGAAAATATTGGGAGTCGACTTTTTCGAAGTCGACGGAGGATCCAGTCGGTTCGCTAGGCATGGGAAAGTACCTTTCATTCTTATTGTTTTATGCAGCAAGGGCGATCGTCCCCACGCTCTGCGTGGGAATGCATCCCATGACGCTGCGCGTCACCTTGCGCAGGGCTTGAACCTTGCGCAGACATCGGGACGCGGAGCGTCCCAGGTGGCGTTCCCACGCAGAGCGTGGGAACGATCGAGGCGGGTTAGAAGAAGCCCAATGGATTAATGTCGTAGCTCACCAGCAGGTTCTTGGTCTGCTGGTAGTGATCCAACATCATCTTGTGGGTCTCACGGCCCACGCCGGACTTCTTGTAACCGCCGAACGCGGCATGCGCCGGGTACAGGTGGTAGCAGTTGGTCCACACACGACCCGCCTTGATCGCGCGGCCCATGCGGTAGGCGCGGTTGATGTCGCGGGTCCAGACGCCGGCGCCCAAACCGAACTCGGTGTCGTTGGCAATCGCCAGGGCTTCGGCTTCGTCCTTGAAGGTAGTGATGCTCACCACCGGGCCGAAGATTTCTTCCTGGAATACGCGCATGTCGTTGGTGCCCTTGAGCAGGGTCGGCTGGATGTAATAGCCGCCGGCCATGTCGCCACTGAGCTGCTCCACCTTGCCGCCGGTGAGCAGTTGCGCGCCTTCGCCCTTGGCGATTTCCAGGTAGGACAGGATCTTGTCGAACTGCTGCTCGGACGCCTGGGCGCCAACCATGGTGTCGGTGTCCAGCGGGTCGCCGCGCTTGATCTGCTCGATCTTCTTCATCACCACTTTCATGAAGTCGTCGTAGATCGACTCTTGCACCAGCGCGCGGGATGGGCAGGTGCACACTTCGCCCTGGTTGAAGAACGCCAGCACCAGGCCTTCCGCCGCTTTTTCGATGAATGACGGCTCGGCTTGCATGATGTCGGCGAAGAAGATATTCGGCGACTTGCCGCCCAGCTCAACGGTGGACGGAATGATGTTGGTGGCCGCCGCGTGCATGATGTGCGAACCCACCGGGGTAGAGCCGGTGAAAGCGATCTTGGCGATGCGCTTGCTGGTGGCCAGGGCTTCGCCGGCTTCTTTGCCGAACCCGTGCACCACGTTCAGTACGCCCGGTGGCAGCAGATCGCCGATCACTTCCATCAGCACGTTGATGCCCAGCGGCGTCTGCTCGGCCGGCTTGAGCACGATGCAGTTGCCGGCGGCCAGGGCCGGGGCGAGTTTCCACGCGGCCATCAGCAGCGGGAAGTTCCACGGGATGATCTGGCCGACCACGCCCAGCGGTTCGTGGAAATGGTAGGAAGCGGTGTGTTCGTTGATCTCGGCGCTGGTGCCTTCCTGGGCGCGCAGGCAGCCGGCGAAGTAGCGGAAGTGGTCGGCAGCGAGCGGAATGTCGGCGTTGAGGGTTTCACGCACGGCCTTGCCGTTGTCCCATGTTTCGGTGATGGCCAGCAGTTCGAGGTTCTGTTCGATGCGATCGGCGATTTTCAGCAGCACCAGGGAGCGGTCCTGGGCTGAGGTTTTGCCCCAGGCGTCGGCGGCGGCATGGGCGGCGTCCAGCGCTTTGTCGATGTCTTTGGCGGTGGAGCGGGGGAATTCGGCGATAGGCTTGCCGTTGACCGGCGAGGTGTTGGTGAAATAGTTGCCATCGACCGGGGCAACGAATTCGCCACCAATGTAGTTGCCGTACTTGGCCTTGAACGAAACGATCGCGCCTTCAGTACCGGGGTGTGCGTAACGCATGGTGGGTATCTCCTGGCTTTTATGTTTATTGGAGTGCAGCGCTCAAGCGCGTAATAAAGCGTAGAGCAAAGGTTGGGCCAGCGCTGTGCACACCAGGTAAATCAAGGCGGCGGGCTTTGTTGCAGGGCGTTGCTGTGACACGCCTGGTACAGCCTGTGTGACAGTTTGTGCCACTAACGGTACAGCCCATGACCGATCAGTCGGCTCGGCATTGCATTGGCTGGGTGGCTGGGGGATGCTGGTCCCTCTCACGCCGGGAGAATAATAAGAACATGCACAACGATCATTTCAGTCGCCATGCCCAGCAGGTATTGACCGTCGCGCGCGGGCAGGACCTTTCCCACGGACCTGCCAGCGACCCCTCCATCGCTCGCTCCTGGCTGCGTTGCCTGCATGACTATCACCTCGACCCCGCATTGACCATGGCGCCCACCGTGCTTGAGCACGGTCGCCTGCTGGAAAGCCGCGAGCGCCTGCAGCACGTGCTGCACATTGCCGGCAGCGAAATGAACAGCCTGCACCAGCAACTCTCGGGCGCTGGCCATGCGGTGCTGCTCACCGACGCGCGCGGGGTGATCCTCAACTGTGTCACGGCGCCATCGGAGCGCAAGATTTTCGAGCGTGCCGGGTTGTGGCTCGGCGCGGACTGGAGCGAGGCCTGTGAAGGCACCAACGGCATCGGCACCTGCCTGGTGGAGCGCCAGCCGCTGACCATACATCGTGACGAACACTTTCGCGGCCGGCACACCGGGCTGACCTGTTCGGCGAGCCCTGTGTTCGACCCCAATGGTGACCTGCTCGCCGTGCTGGATGTGTCATCGGCTCGTGAAGCGGTGTCGCGCCAGAGCCAGTTCCACACCATGGCGTTGGTCAACCTGTCGGCAAAAATGATCGAGAGCTGCTATTTCCTGCGGCATTTCGAGCAGCACTGGCTGCTGCGTTTTCACCTGCAGGCCGAGTCCGTTGGGCTGTTCAGCGAAGGCTTGCTCGCGTTCGATGGCGACGGGCGCGTCTGTGCGGTCAACCAAAGTGCGTTGAACCTGTTGGGGCAGGTACGCGATGGTTTGCTCGGGCGCCCGGTGGACGCCTTGTTCGACTGTTCCCTGGATCAATTGCTCGGTCGCGCCAGTGCCACCGCCTCCAACAGTTGGCCACTGCGCACGCGCGATGGTCGACAGTTGTTTGCGGCGTTACGGGGCCAGTCGCGTAGTGTGCCGACCGTACTCGCGCCTGCGCCCAGGCCCGCGCCCCGGTCGGCGCCCGGCATCTGCCTGGGCGACCCGACGCTGCAGGAGGCTTTTCGAAAAGCGCTGCGGGTGTTCGAACGCGACGTGCCACTGTTGATCAACGGCGAAACCGGTTCCGGCAAAGAAGCGTTCGCCAAGGCCGTGCACCACGCCAGCCAACGCGCCGATAAAGCCTTCATCGCCCTCAACTGCGCCGCGATCCCGGAAAGCCTGATCGAAAGCGAACTGTTCGGCTATCGCGGCGGCAGCTTTACCGGCGCGCGCAAGGAAGGCATGCCAGGCAAATTGCAACAGGCCGACGGCGGTACGCTGTTTCTGGACGAAATCGGCGACATGCCGTTGGCGCTGCAGACCCGGCTGTTGAGGGTGCTGGAAGACCGCCTGGTCGTGCCCATCGGCGGCGAGCCCCGCGCGGTGGATGTGCGCATCATCAGCGCCACCCACCGTCATTTGCTCGAACGCGTACAGGACGGCAGCTTTCGCGAAGATTTGTATTACCGCCTCAACGGTCTGGAGGTGGGCCTGCCGCCGCTGCGCGAGCGCGCTGACAAGGCCCAGTTGCTGGACGTGCTGCTGGCCGAGGAGGCCGGGCGCCAAACGATCAGCCTGGAGCCTGCTGCGCGCCAGGCCTTGCTGGCGTTCGCCTGGCCTGGCAACGTTCGGCAGTTACGCACGGTGCTGCGCACAGTGGTGGCGCTGTGCGACAACGGGCGCGTAGGGCTGGCGGACCTGCCTGCACCGGTGCGCCAAGCGCCTGTGCACAAGGTGGCCGAGTTGCCGCTGGCGGATGCCGAGCGCCAAACCCTGCTGGCGGCATTGGAACGCCAGCGTTGGCACATGACCCAAACCGCAGAACAGCTTGGCGTCAGCCGCAATACTCTGTACCGAAAGTTGCGCAAACATGGGATTGCCCGTTTAACGGCGTTATAAATTTAATGTTCAATGATATAAGCACTGAGGTTGTAGGTTTTATGTTTCAACGTAGTCGGAAGTAAAAGGCTTTTTATTGTCAGGTCTGAATTGTCGTAGTCGTTGAGTTGGATACCACTCGCGGAACTGTTCCCGTGGGGTTGTTCACTCAATAAGTGCAACTAAAGCGATCCTTACAATAAAACTACGTGGGTGAACATGATGAAGATTGCAGCGCCATTTATTCCTTTACTTCCAATGCTGTCCCCCTCGGAACCAGCGCCTCCGGACCCGGCCGCAGGAGCCGATCATGAGCCTGCCGATCCGTCGCACGAGCGCAGTAAACGAGGGGCCAGAAGCTTTTTCGGGTTTGGACGAAGGCACTCCGCGCCGCCATCGCTCCCGCCGGTCGTCCACGCGCCTTCCGTGCCTAAATCTCCCCTCAAACACTCCGTGTCGTTGAAGCCAGTAATGCCTGCGCCGGTGGAGAAGTTCAAAGGCGCCGGGCAGGCGTTCCTTAATGCCGAGAGAATCAAGGCGAACGATGAGCTACTCATGGCCAATTTGCGCAAGCAAGCGCCGATCAGTGTGGCGGAGGCTGCCAAGCGGCTGATCGATGCGGAAAGTCTGGTCAAGGCCGGGGTGATCTCTACCGGACCGAATGCCAGCCGGGTAGCGCGCGATGCATTTATCAGTGCGGGCATCACCGGGCTGGTCAGCGCTCCGATCAACGTTGGCGCCTATGCCGGTTCGGCGGCGGCGGGGGAGTCGATCAAGTCATCGTATACGCCCGGGGTGCTGCCGCCGCCCTTTTTGCCAGGCGCCGCCAACTCGCCCAAGCCGGCTACCGTGGCAGTTGCGCCGACCCAATCGTCCACCGTGTCGACATCGCCGGATCCTCTCAGCCAACGCTTGGATGAAGTTGAAATGAAGTTGCTGGGGATGGCCTCGACCGTCATGTTTGCCTTGGGCGATACCAGCAGTGTATTTACCAAAGATGAAAACTGGCCATCCGAGCGTGGTGCGCGTTTGAATAACATGGAGAAGTTGCTCGGTGTTGCCGAGCAGCACTTTAAAAAAGCTGCTCGGCAGAATGCCTTGGTGTTCAAACCTTACAAACCCGGAGAGGCCATTCCCACGGAACCCAAGGAGCGCTTGGAACTTATGGAAAGAAAACTGGAACGCATGGTCGACACCTTTGACAAGTTACGCTATTTGGCGGCCATGAAAGACAGTGAAAATAAAGGTTCTTCACGGAATCCCGGGAAACATAGAAACAAGAACGCCGATTTGATGG
>NZ_JARVSS010000043.1:0-24271 GCF_030209095.1 Pseudomonas sp. lyk4-R2A-8 | reverse complement strand
TGTCAGCCAAGACCGCACAAAAACCTGAAGTCAATTCAGATCCAAATGTGGGGGGGGGTTGCCCTCCCACAGTTCTGTCCGCGCCAGGCTTGGTGCCAAGGTGCTTTCTATGCCTCTTGTCAGCCAAGACCGCACAAAAACCTGAAGCCAACTTAGATCCAAATGTGGGATGGGGCTTGCCCTCCCACAGTTTTGTCCGCGCCAGGCTTGGTGCCAGGGTGCTTTCTATGCCTTTTGCTAGCCAAGACCGCAAAAAACCTGAAGCCAACTCAGATCCAAATGTGGGAGGGGGCTTGCCCCCGATGGCAGTGTGTCAGTCAACCTATCCATGACTGATACACCGCTGTCGGAAGCAAGCCCCCTCTCACTGGGTTTCACCGGAATATCAAGCCGGTTGCAGCACCGACTGACCGCTCAACGCCAGGTCCAGCAGTTCACGGTTGGCCACCGCGTACATGGCGTAGTCCGTGCCGACCGCGGCACGAATTTCCACCATCATTGCACGCCAGCGCTCGGCCATGTCCTTGTGCTGTTCAAGCCACAAGGCCACGCGGGCTTCCATGTCTTGCGGCGCGTCGGCCATCTGCAGAACAGAAATGGTGATCGCGCGCTGCTGAAAGTCCACATCGTCGCGGAACGCTTCGCGGGCCTGGGCCTGCCAGTTGTTGGCTACCGGCAGATCGCTGATCTGCTGCAGGTACCATGGCAGGTCCAGTGCGCTGCCGACGGCAAAGTAGGCCTTGGCCACTTCGGCGGCGTCATGCCCGGTTACGTCAGCGGCTTCGATGATCGGCAGCAAGGTGTACAGGTGCGTGGTGCCTGCAACCATGCGCGCCAGCAATTCCGGCACGCCGGCTTCGGTGTACGCCTGGTAGCGGGTCTGCCAGCCTTCGCGGGTCGGGCCTTCCAGCAGTTCGTCGAGCTTGAGGCCCAACGCGGCCAGGTGCGGACCGAAGTGGGCGGTGTCACGACCGGCATCCTGTTCGTTGCGGCGGCTGCGCAGGAACCAGCGCGTCGCGCGGCGCCCCAGGCGCATCAACTCGTCCATCAGCTCCAGCTGCACCTCGGCGGAAACCTGGTGATCCAGGGCCTCGATCTGGCGGAACCAGTGCGGGAGATGGAAGATGTCACGCACGATGACATACGCACCCGCCACGTTCGCCGGGCTCATGCCGGTCGACTCTTTGAGTCGCTGCACAAAGGTGATGCCCATATGGTTGACCAGATCGTTGGCGATCTGGGTGCTGACGATCTCACGCTTGAGGCGGTGACGACGCATGGCTTCGCCGAACTTGGCCACCAGGCTCGGCGGGAACGCGGTCTCCATGTCACGGGTGAGGTACTCGTCATCCGGTACCAGCGACTTGAGCAGCGCTTCCTTGAGGTCGATCTTGCTGTACGAGATCAGCACCGACAGCTCGGGTCGGGTCAGCCCCTTGCCATTGGCGGCGCGCTCGGCCAGCTGTTCCTCGGTCGGCAGGTACTCGATGGCGCGGTCCAGCTTGCCACGGCCTTCCAGGTCGCTCATCAGGCGCTTGTACTCGGCGGCACGCTCGTAGGCCTTGCGCGCGGCCAGGGACAGGGCCTGGGTCTGCTTATAGTTGTTGCCCAACACCAGGTTGCCGACTTCGTCGGTCATGCTCGCCAGCAACTGGTTGCGTTGCTTGTCGGTCATGTCACCGGCCTGCACCACTTCGTTGAGCAGGATCTTGATGTTCACTTCGTGGTCGGAGCAGTCCACGCCACCGGCGTTGTCGATGAAGTCGGTGTTGGAACCGCCGCCATTGAGGCCGAACTCCACGCGACCCAGCTGGGTCATGCCGAGGTTACCGCCCTCGCCTACTACCTTGCAGCGCAGCTCGTTGCCGTTCACGCGCAACGCGTCGTTGGCCTTGTCGCCCACATCGGCGTGGCTTTCGGTGCTGGCCTTGACGTAGGTGCCGATGCCGCCGTTCCACAACAGGTCCACCGGCGCCTTGAGCAAGGCGTTCAGCAGTTCGGTCGGGGTCAGCTTGTCGGCCTGGATGTCGAAGCGTTCTTTCATCTGCGGCGAGATGGCAATGCTCTTCGCGCTGCGCGAGAAGATACCGCCGCCTTCGGACATGATGCTGGTGTCGTAGTCGGTCCAGGCCGAACGCGGCAGCTCGAACATGCGCTTACGCTCGACAAAGCTGGTGGCCGGGTTCGGGTTCGGATCGATAAAGATATGCAGGTGGTTGAAGGCTGCGACCAGTTGCAGCTTGTCGGACATCAACAGGCCGTTACCGAACACGTCGCCGGCCATATCGCCGACGCCGACGACAGTGATGCTGTCTTCCTGCACGTTAATGCCGCGTTCACGGAAGTGACGCTGCACACCGACCCACGCGCCCTTGGCGGTGATACCCATCTTCTTGTGGTCGTAACCGGCCGAACCACCGGAGGCGAACGCATCACCCAGCCAGAAGCCGTAGTCGATGGCGATGCCGTTGGCGATATCGGAGAACGTCGCGGTGCCTTTGTCGGCTGCGACCACCAGGTACGGGTCATCGTCGTCATGACGCACGACATTGGCCGGCGGCACCAGGGCGCCGTCTTTCAGGTTGTCGGTGATGTCCAACAGGCCGGAGATGAAGATGCGGTAGCAGGCGATGCCCTCGGCCGCGATCTCGTCACGGCTGCCGCCCAGTGGCAGGCGACGCGGCAGGAAGCCGCCCTTGGCACCCACCGGCACGATCACCGAGTTCTTCACCTGCTGGGCTTTTACCAGGCCCAGCACTTCGGTGCGGAAGTCTTCTTCACGATCGGACCAGCGCAGACCGCCGCGCGCAACGTTGCCGAAGCGCAGGTGCACGCCTTCGACCCGTGGCGAGTACACGAAGATCTCGAACTTCGGCACCGGCTTGGGCAGCTCGGGAATGGCGCGCGGGTCGAACTTGAAGCTGAAGTACGACTTGTTCTGGCCGTTGGCGTCGGTCTGGTAGAAGTTGGTGCGCAGGGTGGCCTTGATCAGGTCCAGGTAGCGACGCAGGATGCGGTCTTCGTTGAGCACCTGAACGTCGTCCAGGGCGCTGAGGATCGCTTGCTCCAGGCGCTGCTGCTTGTCTTCCAGGTCATCGGCGGTGAGCTTGCGCGCCAGGTAGAAGCGGGTCTTGAACAACCGCGTCAACTCGCGGGCGATATCGGTGTGGTTGTTCAGGGTGCTGGCGATGTAACCCAGATCGAAGCCCAGGCGGATCTGCTTGAGGTAACGGGCGTAGGCACGCAGCAGCGCGACATCGCGCCATGGCAGGCCGGCGGTGAGCACCAGGCGGTTGAACGCGTCGTTCTCGGCATCGCCATGCACGATGTGCACGAACGCGTCCTGCAGGGTGTCGTTGAGCTGCTGGATATCCAGGTTCACGCCTTCGGCGGCGATGAACGCGAAGTCATGGATCCAGAACTCGCGGCCGTTGGCATGGCGCAGGCGGTACGGGAATTCACCCAGTACGCGCAGGCCGAGGTTCTCCAGGATCGGCAGCACGTCGGACAGCGCCAGCGGGGTATCCGCGTGGTAGAGCTTGCAATGCAGCTCACGCTGGCCGGACACCTGGCCCAGCGGCTGATAGAAGCTCATCACCAGCGGGTTGGCTTCGGTGAGGCTGAGCAGGTGCTGCATGTCGACCACGGCCGAATGCGCGGCGAAACGCTCACGGTAGCCGGCCGGGAAGCCTTTCGGGAAGTCCGCCAGCACGTTGGTGCCGTGGGCTTCGCCGAAGCTTTCCACGACCAGGCTGGCGTAGTCGTCCTGCCAGCTGCGGCAGGCCTGGATCACTTCCTTTTCCAGTTGCAGCGGGTCGATGTCCAGGCGGTTCTTCGGGTCAACCCGCAGAATCAACTGCACACGCGCCAGCACGGACTCGGAGAAGAAGGTCCAGAACTCACAGTCGCTGGCCTTGAGGCGATCCATCAACACTTGCTGGATCTTCTGGCGCACTTCGGTGGAGTAGATGTCGCGCGGCACGTAGGCCAGGCAGTAGCAGAAACGACCGTACGGGTCTTTGCGCAGGAACACGCGGATCTTGTTGCGTTCCTGGATCTGCACGATCGACATCACGGTGCTGAACAACTCGTCCACCGGAGTCTGGAACAGGTCGTCACGGGGCAGGACTTCGACGACCTGCGCCAGCTCCTTGCCCAGGTGCGCCTTGGCCTGGAAGCCCGAGCGGCGCTCGATTTCCGCCACCTTGCGACGGATATAGGGAATCACGCGTACGCTTTCGCCGTACACCGACGAGGTGTACAGGCCCATGAAGCGGCATTCCTTGATGACCTTGCCGTCGGCGTCGATCTCGCGGATCGACACGTAGTCCGGGTAGGCCGGGCGATGCACGCGGCTTGGGTGCGCGGCCTTGGCGAAGGACAACACAGTCGGCTCACGCAGGTAGGACACGGCGTAGTCTTCGATGCGCAGGTCTTCGGCGGTGAGGCCGGCGCGCAGCAGCTTGGTCAGACCGAGGAACGAATTGGCGTCATATTCGATATGACCGCCGTCCGCCTCGTCACGTACCACGAATTCTTCATAGCCCAGGAAGGTGAAATGGTTGCCCACCAGCCATTCCAGGAAATTCTTGATCTCGGCTTTTTCTTCGCCGTCGATGCTGAACCGGCTGGCGTCGATACCGGCCAGCAGGTCCTGGACCTTGGCTTTCATCGGCTCGAAATCGGCCACGGCCACGCGCACTTCGCCCAGCACCTGCTCCAGCTCTTTGCTCAGCACGTTCAGTTCGGCGGCATTGGCACAGCGGTCGATCTCCAGGTACATCAGCGATTCCTGCCGGATGCCTTCGCCCTGGGTGCCTTTGGGCAGAATCTCCTGCAACTCGCCCTTGCTGCCGCGACGCACGCTGAGCACGGTGGTTTGCAGGGTGTGAATGCTGTAGCCACGACGGTTGAGCTCGGTGCGCACCGAGTCCACCAGGAATGGCAGGTCATGGTGCAGCACTTCGACCGCGGTGTGGGTCGACTGCCAGCCATGACGTTCGTAATCGGGGTTGTAGACCCGCACTTGCGGTTGGGTGTGATCAAAGCGCTCAAGCAGGCGCCAGGCAGACAGGGTGCAACCGGCCAGGTCGGAAAGGCGACGCTGGGTCAGTTCGTCCAGGGAAATAATGCCGAAGAATTGTTCAGCGAACAGCGCCACTTGTGGCAGTGCCTGTTCACTGATGTGCTGCGCCAGTGCCGCTTGCAGTTGGTGCTGGAAGTCGGCCTTGCTGGCTGCGGTGAAGAACGCCATCTGTGGTACTCCGCTTGGGCTTGTTATTGATGGAAGCGTCGCGTGTTATCCCCTTGGGGGGAGACCGTCGACTCTGTTCGCAGGTAACGAGTTAAGCACCATAAACGAATCAGGGTGACAGGTGGGTGAAGCTGGACAAGACAGTCAGGTCACATACAACTTCCATAAGATGCGCACCTTGCCGGGTGACGGTACGACGGGCAGGTCAGGCGCCTGGAACATGCGCATCCGTTGCGCAGCTTAACGAGTGTAGGAGGACGGCTCTTGCAGCGCTGCGACATATTCGGTCATCGGTACGCAGGCGTGGGGTTGCGACGGGTGCAACCGTTGTCTCTCGCAAGCAAATCTTCGATTTCAAGCCTGCGAGCACCAAAAATGACTGACATTGACGCCAAAGTCATGCTGCCGATGCGCCCAGGAAGCAGGACCGAAATTCGCCTACAGCCTGAACCTATAAACATCTTCAACCTATTGAACTCCAAGCTGAACCTTTATAAGCCATACGAAGCACGGAAATACTAAAAGAAAATAACTACGTTCCGCTAGGAACTTTCCTACAAAGCTGTCGGAAGCCAATTGCACAGCTACGATTGAAAGAGGAAAACCGTGATGCTACTAATTTAAGCGCTTGCGAAATTTCTGATAGGTAGCAGCACGTCAGCAGATCCTGCTCGATCACAACGCAAAAGATCAAACCGTGGCGCCATCATGCTGAACCTTCTTTACAAAGCCTGCAGAGACCATAAAAGCCTACTGACCTTCACTCTGACGACAACTTTATTACTGAAAATACTGGTATTGGCGCCACCGTTGCTTTTCGGCGGAATAATTGATGCGCTCGGCACAAATCCCAAGGGTTATCAAATTTTACTTCCCAGTTTGATTGCAGCGTTCATTTTGGCAGGATGCGTACATGCGGCAATCAACCCAGCACAAAACCTGCTCTTATCAAAACTTGTTCAATCCATTATTAGGGACGCCTCCATTCATTGGGTTACACAACTAATACGAAAAGAATTTGATGCATTCAATACCTGGCGAATAGGACACTTCATCAAATCGGTAGAAAGAGGATTGACGGCACATGAAAAGTTACTGACATTCTTCATTACAACGGGACTCCCTATTTTATTGGAATTCATAGTAGTGGGCGGCGCGTTTCTTTACATGGGCGGCCTAACTATTTTCCTCGCACTAAATGGGTGCGCTCTTGTTTATGCGTTTGCCACCTACAAAATCATTCTCTGGCGAAGACTCCACCTCACTACTGTCAACGAACAGGAAGATGAATTAAGCGCAGTTTTATTCAACACCTTGAGTGCCGGAAAAACAATAAAACTGGAGGGTGCTGAAGAGTCCGCATCCCGCCCGTTGAATCTTGCTTTCAAACGCTATGCGGATGCCGCCATCACTGTGGCCAGTTCGAGTGGTTATTTGAGTGGGGCAAAGATCCTGTTCATCAGCTTTTCGACAGGAGCGCTGTTAGCCTGGGGAGTATTCAATCAGCTGTCTGCGACGCCAAGCATCAGTGTCGGACAATTGGTAGCCATTTTCTCGATCGCCAGCAGCTACTTACTCAACGTCACAAACCTGACAGAAGGTTATCGGGTGCTTGATCAATTCTTGGCTGACCAGCGCAGACTTGAGCATCTGTTGACGCTGCCTAACTTCGACGACGAAACCCGGCAAGCAGTACTCCCGAAATATTCAGAATCGACGTTGGCCCTTAAACCATGCTTTGTAACGGCGGATGGTTCGTCCCGAATAAACGTCAACACCACGCTGAGTTTTACCCAAGGTCAATCGGTAGCAATCACAGGCCCGAGTGGCGCCGGTAAATCAACGTTATTGGAAGCGCTCGCAGGGTTGAATCTTTCGCTGAGAGATAATCTGTACATCAATGGAGTGGCTGTATCCGACCTGAATGCAAAAGCTCATTTGGACTGCATCAGATATTGTCCTCAATCACCACAGTTTTTAGAGGGTGCTTTTGAGCACTCTGTTTTATTTGGGGTAGATAGATCCTCGGGCTTGGAACAAGCGATACGGCAATTGCAGGTTGAAGCGGTGGTCGACCATCGCAGCCTGGCCGAAAACGCGACTAATGTGTCAGGGGGTGAAGCCAAACGCCTGTCACTATTGCGACTGATCAATAAACCTGGTCATTTTAACTTGTTCGATGAACCCAGCGCTTCGATTGAGCAAACACTGGCAGTACCTGTGTGGGATCTGCTTTTCGAAACGTTCGGTAAGCTCGGCTTGATTTGTGTAACCCATGACTTGCGCCACCTGGAGCGCTTTGATCGCGTCATCATCATGCGAGAAGGAGCTATTGTGGATGACGGCCCGTGGCACGAGTTGCAGGTAAAACCAGCCATCAGGAAGCTGTTGGATAACATGCCCGCCCACGAGTAAGTCTCTGCACGAAACTCACTGCAATGGCACAATTGCCGACGCCGTGCCTCCACCCAACAGGATTCCCCATGCTTCAGTTAAAAACCGACGCCCTCATGGCCACCCCATGCGACGAAGAAGAAGACAATATGGCGATGCTCTGCTGCCATGGCAAAAACGGCGAGATGTTCATGCTCAGCCGCTACCCGGACGAAGAGGAAGTCGAGCTGACCTGGGACTACGAGCCGTCGACCCTGGATGGGCTGAAGGTCACGCTGGGCGACACGACGTTGCGAATAGAACTGGCTGCCGGTGATGCTGATGCGCTGGGTGGCAAGGATCAACTGGAGGTTACCCACGCCACGGCCGCATCCGACTTGGGCGAGGTGGAGGACACCTTGCAGAACATCCTCAAAGGCACGGGCACCTATACTCGGATTTAAAGGCGAGCCCCGCCCGCATTGCCGGTGTTCACAACAGAAAGCGCACCTTCGCACATAATTCCTACAAGTTTTGCCAAAAATAGCCGTTACGCCGTTAGTCGCCACGCCCCTCGATGCATTAAAGTAATGCCCCCAGCCCGCTGTTCGTTTCACAGCACGCGGGCTCTTCTTTCCAGGAACCGTCATCGATGGAACATCGTGAAGCGCTGCTTGCGCTGCGAACCTTTCTTTCTACGCAGATTCTCGGCCAGGAAAAGCTCATCGAGCGCCTGCTCATCGCCCTGCTCGCCGACGGCCATATGCTGGTCGAAGGCGCGCCGGGCCTGGCCAAGACCAAGGCCATCAAAGAGCTGGCCGAGGGCATCGAAGCGCAGTTCCATCGTATTCAGTTCACTCCCGACCTGCTGCCCGCCGACATCACCGGCACCGAGATCTATCGCCCGGAAACCGGCAGTTTCGTGTTCCAACAGGGGCCGATCTTCCACAATCTGGTGCTGGCGGACGAGATCAACCGCGCCCCCGCCAAGGTGCAATCGGCCCTGCTCGAAGCCATGGCCGAACGCCAGGTCAGCGTGGGGCGCAGCACCTACGACCTGTCGCCGTTGTTCCTGGTGATGGCCACGCAAAACCCCATCGAACAGGAAGGCACCTACCCGCTGCCCGAAGCCCAGCTCGACCGTTTCCTGATGCACGTCAAGATCGGTTTTCCCGATGCCACCGTGGAGCGGCGCATCCTGCAGCAGGCGCGCGGCGAAGCGCTCAACGGTGAAACCAAACCCGAGCGCCGCGTCAGCCAGCAGGCGATCTTCGCCGCTCGCAAGGAAATCCTCGGCCTGTATATGGCCGATGCGGTGGAGGAGTACCTGGTGCAACTGGTTATGGCCACGCGCACACCGGCCAAGTTCGACCCGGAAATGGCCGAATGGATCGCCTACGGCGCCAGCCCGCGCGGTTCCATCGCCCTGGACCGCTGCGCACGCGCCCACGCCTGGCTGGCCGGGCGCGACTTCGTAAGCCCGGAAGATATCCAGGCCGTACTGTTCGACGTGCTGCGCCACCGCATCATCCTGTCGTTCGAGGCCGAAGCCGCCGGGATCGACCAGGACCGCGTGGTGCAACGCATTCTCGACGTCGTTGCCGTCGCTTGAAGGCTATGAATACCGGTGATGGAATCCGCGTCACGCTCAGCGAGCTGATTGAGATGCGCCACCGCGTGCGTGAAGTGCAGCTGTTTTCCACGCCGAGCCAGCGCAGCCCTTTGATCGGCCTGCACCATTCCAAGCTGCGCGGGCGCGGTGTGGACTTTGACCAGGTGCGCGTGTACCAGGCCGGCGATGACGTGCGCACCATTGACTGGCGCGTGACTGCGCGCACTCAGGAGCCGCACACCAAGCTGTTCCACGAAGAGCGCGAGCGCCCGATTTTCATCATGGTCGAGCAAAGCTGCCGGCTGTTTTTCGGCTCCGGCCAGATGTTCAAGTCAGTGCTCGCCGCCCAGGCCGCCAGCCTGATCGGTTGGGCGGCGCTGGGGCATAACGACCGGGTCGGTGGGCTGGTGTTCGGCGACAACGAGCATTACGAAATCAAGCCACGCCGCAGCAAGCAAAGCCTGCTGCAATTGCTCAACCGCCTGGTGCGGGTCAACCAGAGCCTGAATACCGAAACCCGCCCCGAAGCCGATGCCTTGGGCATGGCCCTGCGTCGTGGCCGCGAGGTCCTGCGCCCGGGCAGCCTGGTGATCGTGATCTGCGACGAACGCGCGTTGAGCGACGGCGCCGAGCAGCAATTGAGCCTGCTGTCGCGCCATTGCGACCTGTTGCTGCTGCCAGTCTGCGACCCGCTCGACCATGCCCTGCCCGCCGCCGGGCTGCTGCGCTTCGCCGAACGGGGTGCGCAACTGGAACTGGACACGCTCAATTACGATCTGCGCCAGGCCTACAAGGCTCAGGCCGAAGCGCGCATCGCCCGCTGGGAATTGCTCGCGCAGAAACTGCGTGTCTTGCTGATGCCCTTGAGCACCCAGAGCGAAATGGTCGAGCAACTGCGCGAATACCTCAACCCGCAACGCCCGGTTAAAAAGCAATGAGCAGCCTCGATCAACTGCAACCGCTGATTGCCCCGCCGGCCATTGGTTTCTGGCCGCCCGCGCCAGGCTGGTGGCTGCTGCTGTTGCTGATACCGCTGCTGGGCTGGGGCCTGTGGTCGCTGCGCCGTTTTTTGCCGACCCGCCGCCCGGCGGTGCGCACCGAGCAACCGCTGGACCCGCTGCGCATCGCCGCCCTCGCCGAGCTTGCGCTGATGCCCAAGCCCTATGACGGCGCGCCCGCCGGCGCCTGGCTGCAGCAACTCAACGGCCTGCTCAAACGCCTGTGCCGCAACGACTACCCCTACAGCCAGAGCCATACCCTCAACGGCCGCAAATGGCTGGCATTCCTCGACAATCGCTGCCCCGCCGCGGGCCTGACGCGCTGGATGGTGCTGGTGGAAGGTGCGTACAAGCCCGAATGCAAACTCGACGACAAGGCCATCGCCGGCCTGACCCAGGCCGTCGACACCTGGATCCGCAAACATGTTTGAGTTCGCCTGGCCATGGGTCTTCCTCTTGCTGCCGCTGCCCTGGTTGATGCGGCTGATCCTGCCGGCGGCCGACAGCGGCGAACCGGCGCTGAAAGTCAGCTACCTCAGCGACCTCGAAGGCCTGGCACGCCGTCGCGCGCGCTCCAACCTGCCGGGCTGGCGCCAGCAAGCGCCGTTCGTGGTGCTGTGGCTGCTGTTGCTGACCGCCGCCGCGCGCCCCGAATGGCTCGGCGAACCCTTGCCGATCGCCGCCAGTGGCCGCGACCTGCTGGTGGCGGTGGACGTTTCCGGCTCCATGGACTTCCCCGATATGCACTGGCAGGACGAAGACATCAGCCGCCTGAACCTGGTCAAACACCTGCTCGGCGATTTTCTCGAAAGTCGCGAAGGCGACCGCGTGGGCTTGATCCTGTTCGGCAGCCAGGCCTACCTGCAGGCGCCCCTGACCTTTGACAGGCGGACCGTGCGCACCTGGCTGGACGAGGCGCGCATCGGCATCGCAGGCAAGAACACGGCCATCGGCGATGCCATCGGCCTGGCCTTGAAACGCCTGCGCCAGCGCCCGGCCCAGAGCCGCGTACTGATCCTGGTCACCGACGGCGCCAACAATGCCGGGCAGATCGACCCGCTGACCGCCGCGCGCCTGGCCGCCGAAGAAGGCGTAAAGATCTACCCCATCGGCATTGGGGCCGACCCGGAGCAAAACGGCTCGCTGGGCATCCTCGGCGTCAACCCCAGCCTGGACCTTGACGAACCCTCGCTCAGGGCGATTGCCGAGGCCACGGGGGGCCAGTACTTTCGAGCCCGGGATGGCGCGCAGCTGCAAGCGATCAAGCAGACTTTGGACACCCTCGAACCGGTTGAACAGCAACCCACCCAGGCGCGCCCGGCACACGCGCTGTACAGCGCGCCGCTGGCGCTGGCGTTGATCCTGAGCGTGTTGCTGGTGATCCAGGAACGTTGGCCGAACAACGCGCTGCAACGCGGCTTCGATAAATTGGCCAGCAAGGGTTTATTCCTGCCACCCAAGCCACAGTGGCGCCAACGTCTCAAGCGCCTGCGTTTACGGGGACGCCGATGATCGCTCTGTGGCCGCACTGGTTTCGCCCCTGGTGGCTGTTGCTGCTGCCATTGCTCGGCTGGTTGCTGTGGCAACTGTGGCACCGGCAAAAACGCGCCGGGCGCTGGCAGGTCATCCTGCCGCCGGCCTTCCATGCCGTGCTGCTCAGCGGCGGCAGCGGCCGCGAAAGCAAATCACCGTGGGTCGTGCTGGGTATTGCCTGGCTGCTGGCGGTACTGGCCTTGCTCGGTCCGAGCTGGCAACGCGTGGAACAGTCCAGCCAGAAACCTGCCGACCCGCTGGTGGTGCTGCTGGAGCTGACCCCGGAAATGCTCGCCACCGATGCCCCACCCAACCGCCTGGAGCAGGCGCGGCGCAAGCTGTATGACTTGCTGCGCGCCCGCAGCGATGCGCAGACCGCCATCGTGGTGTACGCCGGCAGCGCCCACACGCTCGTGCCCTTGTCGGACGACCTGGCCACCAGCGGCAACCTGCTGGAAGCCCTGCGTCCCTCGATCATGCCCGAGCCGGGGCACCGCGCCGACCTGGCCGTGGAAAAAGCCCTGGCCCTGCTGAACCAGGCCAGCCTGGGCCAGGGGCGTCTGTTGCTGATCGGCTCGTCGTTGTCCAAACAAGAGCACCAAGGCATCCGGCTGTTGCTGCAGAGCGCCCAGGCGCCGAGCCTGTCGATCCTCGGCATCGGCAGCCGCGAGGGCACGCCCGTGGCCCAGGAGAGCGGTGAGTTCCTCAAGGACGAACAGGGCGCAATCCTGGTGCCGCGCCTGGACAGCCCGACCCTCAAAGCCTTCGCCAGCGAAATGGGCGGTCGTTATCGCGCTGCACGCCTGGATGACAAGGACCTGCGCCAGCTCGGCGTACTGGACGCCCCGCAAGCCATGCGCGACGACGGGCAACGCCTGCGCCTGGATACTTGGGCCGACCAGGGTTACTGGTTGCTGCTGCCGTTACTGATGCTCGCCGCCTGCGCCGGGCGCCGGGGGTGGCTGTTCTGCCTGCCTTTGTTGCTGCTGGGCGCGCCCCAGCCGAGCTACGCGTTCGAGCTGCAGGATTTGTGGCTGCGCCCCGACCAGCAAGGCCAGTACCTGCTGAAGAAAAAACGCCCCGCGCAAGCCGCCGAGCGTTTCGAAGACCGACAATGGCAAGGCGTGGCGCTGTATGAGTCGGGCAACTACGCCGAAGCGGCCAAGCGTTTTGCCGAAAGCAATGACGCGTTCGCCCACTACAACCGCGGCAACGCCCTGGCCAAGGCCGGCGAGCTGGAGGCGGCGGTGGATGCCTACGACCAAGCCCTCGAAGCCCAGCCCGACCTGCACCCGGCGCTGAAAAACAAAGCCCTGATCGAAGCCTTGATACAGGAACAGGCCCAGGCGCAGGCCGAGCAAAAACCCGAGCAACCGGCAAAAAACCCGGATGACGAAACACCCCAACCCGGCCAGACTGCGCAACCGGGCGCCGATGGGCAGACCGCCACCGGCGGTGAGGAATCCACCCAGGGCCAGGGCAAAACCGGCAGCACCGATACCCAGTCCGGCGTCAAACCCACGACTGGCAGCAACGAGGTGCCGGGCAGCGAGCTGGGCGACGAGCAAACCACCACGCCGCCGCTGCGCCGCTCCGACGCCAGCCTGAGCGAACAACGCCAGGCCCTGGAACAATGGCTGCGGCAGATTCCGGACAACCCCGGCGAACTGCTGCGGCGCAAATTCTGGTACGAACAGCAACAACATCAGGACAAGACTCGATGAGCCGCCCCACCCTACTGCTTCTGCTCGCGTTATCGACCAGCGCCGCCCAGGCGGCGAACCTGGTTGCCAGCGTCGACCGCAGCCGGCTGAACTCCGGTGAAACGGTGGAGCTGACAGTGGAGTCCAGCGATGCCACCCAGTTCGGTAAACCCGACCTGTCGCCGCTGGATGCGCAGTTTGAAGTCAGCGGCACGCGCCAGATCAACCAACTCACCACCCTGGGCGGCGACAACCACGCCACCACGCGCTGGATCATCACCTTGCTGCCCAAGGAAAACGGCACGGTGGTGATCCCGCCCCTGCAAGTGGGCGACCTTCAGACCCAGCCGATCAGCCTGCAGGTCATGGAAACCGCCAGCCAGAACACCAGCGCGGAACTGGCGCCGGTGTTCGTCGAAGCCAGCCTCGACCAGTCCAGCGTGTATGTCCAGGCCCAGGCGCTGTTGACCGTGCGCGTATACCACTCGGTGTCGCTGTATGACGACAGCAGCCTCACGCCGTTGCAGATCGCCGACGCGCGCGTCGAGCAACTGGGCGAATCGCGCACCTATGAAAAAGTCATCAACAGTATTCGCCATGGCGTGATCGAAACTCGCTACGCCCTCTACCCCCAGCACAGCGGCAGCCTGGAGGTGGGCGCGCAGACTTTCAGCGCCACCTTGGTGGAAGCGCGCCCGCCCCAGGACAATACGCTGCAGGGCACCAAGCCGGGCAAGCTGATCCATGTCAGCTCCGCACCCTTGCGGCTGACGGTCCGGCCCAAGCCGTCGCTCTACCCTGCCGATGCGCCCTGGCTACCGGCCCGCAGCCTCACCTTGAGCGAAAGCTGGAACCCCGAGCATGCGCAGGTGCAAGTGGGTGACTCGCTGACCCGCAGCCTCACGGTCAAGGCCGAGGGTCTCTCCAGCGCACAACTGCCGGCCCTGCCCAGCACCGACATCGCCGGCCTGCGCCGCTACCCGGACCAACCGGTGCTGGCCAACCAGACCAGCGAGCGCGGCCTGGTCGGCAGCCGCGAAGACCGCGAGGCGCTGGTGCCCAACCGCGCCGGCGCGCTGGAGCTGCCGGCCGTCGACGTGGTGTGGTGGAACACCCACGAAGACCACCTGGAGCGCACCAGCCTGCCGGCGCGCACCCTGCAAGTGGCCAACAACCCCAGCCTGGTGGTGGACACCCCCGCCACGCCGACCATCATCACCGCCCCGGACGACAGCCGCCTGTGGCTGTGGCAACTGAGCACCTTGCTGCTGGCCTGCACCACCCTGCTGGGCTTCGGCCTGTGGTGGCGCGCGCGTCGGCAACCCGCCGTGCAGCGCGCGACGCAAACCGGCCCGAGCCCGCGCACCCTGCTCGACGACCTCAAGCGCGCCACCCAGGCCAACGACCCCCAGGCCACTCGCCAGGCCCTGGACGCCTGGGCGCGCCAGCAACCGGAAACCCTGGCGGACATGGCGGCGCGCTTCGTGCCGCTGTCGGACGCGCTGGATGGGTTGAACGGTGCGCTGTACAGCGAGAGCGGCCAGTACTGGCTGGGCGAAGACCTGTGGCGCGCGGTCAAAACCATCCCCATGGCCGAGCGCGAACCAGACCCGGCCACGGACACCACCAGCTTGCCACCGCTGTATCCCAAATAAGCCCCTGCATCCCTGACACACCACACATAAAAAGTTGGGAGGGGGCTTGCCCCCGATAGCCATGGGTATCTACACAACTTTCAGATCCTGACAAATCCCCCTGTGGCGAGCGGGCTCGTCCCGCGTTGGGCGGCGAAGCGGCCCCAAAAGCAGCCTCTACAGAGTGTCTGATACAGCGCATTCTTCTTTACTGGGGCTGCTGCGCAGCCCAACGCGGGACAAGCCCGCTCGCCACAACAGCCCTATCTGCCGGGCGTTCAGCGTTGAACCAAAGTTGTGTAGATACCTATGCCCCGATAGCGGTGGGTCAGTTGTAGATGAGTGGACTGACACGCCGCTATCGGGGGCAAGTCGAATCGTCGCACCGCCCCTCCCATCTTTAACCTGTGCTGCCTGATCGACATGCATTGTTAAAGGCCAGCAATCCATATCCCTTTAATTTGCAGGACGTTTCCTAGACAATCCCACGGCCTTGCGCCTGCTTGTTCCACTGGCTAGCCTTCGCTCCGTCGCTGCCTATCAGCGATCAGGGGTGAGATCCTGTGAACAGAAAGCCAAGCGCCACAACCGCGAGCAACATGCTCTATGGCGGCTGTGTGCGGGCAGACTTCGGTCTGACCGGGTGCTTCCTGACCGGTAATCTCACCCCGCACATAGCTGCCACCTTTCGCCGAGTGAGATCGGTAAAAGATTGGCTCCCACTTTTCAGGAGCTTCACTCATGAACAAAATCGTCCCCGACCCACCCCGTTTCACCCTCGACCGCGACATTCTCGACCGCGCCCTGCGTCATTACCTGCAACCCGACTCACCGCCATCCTTCACCGTGCACCACGACCTCAGCTTCGAAGACGCCCTCGCCCAGCTCTGCGACCTGCTGCGCTGCGCCGCCGCCACCGCATCCGACACCACCCAGGGCTTGAGCGGCGAGCAGCGCCATATGGCCGGTGCCACGCAGCACCTGATCGACATGGCCAGCACTCTGGCCGACCGCGCGCTGGAGTGCCTGCACGCTGGGTGATAGCGCAAATGGGCTGGTTCCCAGTAATGAGAGTCAGCCCACTCCCTCCCTGCCACCCGTCGTAACTGTGATTTCTGACAGTAGCCAGCCGCCCAGCCCCTGCCCTTACATACCTGAACGTTAAGACCGACCGGTGATGCGCTCAGGAGCAATGGCAAATCATGAACAAACTCACGTCCTATGCGCTGCTCGCGCTCTTGTTGTTGGTGTGCTCGCGCAGCTTTGCCGTCGAGGAGCTGTTTATCCTCGGCGATGCGGTGTCGGCCCAGGCCAGCGTCGCGCAACCGCGCAACGCTGCCTTGCAGGCACTGCTCAGCGACCCGACCACATCGCAGGTTAACCAGGTGACCCTGCACCCTCGGTTGCTGACGGCGGGCACCAGGAACCTCGCGCTGCCCCTGGAGGATGGCGTGGTTGTGGTCGCCGACAGGGTTGAATCGTACCGCCAGAAGCCGGGCATGCTGGTCTGGCATGCGCGCCTGCCGGACCAGCGCAGCCACGCCCGGCAGGCCTCTACCGCCCATAAAGAAGTGCCCGAAGATGGCCTTAATACCGTGACGCTGGCACGTCACGACGACAACATCACCGGTTCAATTCGTTATAAGGGCCAGCTCTACCTGCTGATGCCGATAGGCGATGGCAGACACGTGATCGTCAAGGTGGACGAAACCCGCTACCCGGGCGATGCCGAACGGCCCGCCGGGCGCACCGGCAAGCAGGGGGCCAAAACACGGGGTACCCGCCCCTCGAAAGAAGCTGCCAGCCCGCTGAGCACGGTGCGCGTGATGCTGGTATTCACCAACGGCGCCAGGACGGCGTGGCCGAACATGGACGGGCTCGCGACGCTGATGTTCGCCGAGGCCAACCGTGGCATGACCCTCAGCGAAGTGCCGGTGTTTTTCCAGAATGCAGGGGTTTATCACCTCGACTACGACGATATTTCTGGCGCGGACGGCTATGACGCGATGTTGAAAAGCCTGCGGGCCCCCACAGACGCCACCCTCGGCGCACCCGTGCATGCCTTGCGCGAACAGCAAAAAGCCGACCTGGTAGTGTTGGTTACCAACGCCAGGGGACTGTGCGGGTTGGCGTATGTGAACGCACCCAAAGCGTATGCATTCAGTGTTTTAAGCTTCCCGACCGGTACCTACGTCTTTGCCCATGAGATGGGCCACAACTTCGGGCTGAGTCATAACTCAGACGTGCCGGCAGGCGTCCATGGCGACGGCTTCGGCTACCGGCAAACCACCCAGCCGCCCTTCTGGCGCACGATCATGTCATACGAGTGCCTGTCGCCTGTTCAGTGCCCAAGGGTGAACTACTGGTCCAACCCCGATCACACCTACGACGGCTTGCCCATGGGCGTGGCAAAGATCAATAACAGCGCACGCGTCATCAACCTGCGACGGGACACGCTGGCAAACTTTTACCCGGCCTTTATTGGCGAGCCGCCTGCCGCCCAGCTGCGTGTGCCGCAGGAGGTCGATGCCAATCAAACCTTTCTGGTCAGGGTCATCGCCGCCGACTCACGTCGCAACCCGTTGCGCTACCACTGGACAGCCGCCGGCTTCATCCCCAGCGAGGGTACGACGGCTTCGCTCACCCTCACAGCGCCAGACGTTGCGCAAGACACCCACTACCCCATTTCGGTGGATGTCTCAGGCACCTACGGCACCACACGCCTGAACGCAACGATCAAGGTCCGGCCCGCCCCGCCACCGATCACCGCCACCCTGAAAATCCAGCCGGCAGTCCCGTCCGGCGGTAAATTACCGATCCGCGTCGATGCGCAGAGTCCCACCGGCCTGCCATTGAGCTATGCCTGGAGCAGAACCGCCGGCATGTACGAAGGCAGCATAGGGAATCGTCCCCAGGGCGTGTATACCGCGGCGACGGTCATCAAAGACACCCCTACCACCATCAAAGTGGTGCTCAAGGCCGGCCCCTATGAGCTGGAGCGCTTGGCCCCGGTAACGATTCTCGCCGCACCGACCACCCCACCGCCCATCGCGAAGATCAGCGGCGCACGCGAGGTGCTGGTGAACATGGCCCTGCCTCTGTCCAGCAATGATTCCAGTGGCGAACAATTGACCTACGCGTGGACAGCCACGGGTTTCACACCCGCTACATCGACGCAGGCTCATCCGATATTTCGGGCACCCGCCAGCCCGGGCAACCACATGATCACGCTGGTTGTTACCGATCGCCATGGGCGCAGCGCCGGCGCCATTCATGAAGTCTCCGTCACTGCGCAGTCATTGCCGACATGCAAGCCCTTGTGGCAGGCCACCCAGGAGTATGGGCTCAACGACGAAGTCTCTTATGACGGCTACGACTATAGGGGCCTGCACTGGTCGCAGGGCGCGCGCCCCGACCTGAACTGGGTGCCGGAAGGCTATTCCAAACCCTGGCGGCGCTTGACCACCTGTGTCGTCCGGTAAAGCCAACGAACACGGAGCGCGCACCTCGCTCCCTGTTCGGTTTGCGCGCAAGACGCCGCTCATCTAGGTAAACTCTGCATTTTTCACCGCCGTTCATGCCTGCGGCGGTCATTGACTAGAGTTTCTGGAGTCCGCCTTGCGTCTGTTCCACACCTCCGACTGGCACCTGGGCCAAAACCTCCACGGCCAGGACCGCGACTTCGAACACGCCTGTTTTCTTGAGTGGCTGCTGGGCCAACTCAAAGCCCATAGCCCGGAGGCGTTGCTGATCGCCGGCGATATTTTCGACACGGTCAACCCGCCGCTCAAGGCCCAGGAGCGGCTGTATGACTTCATCATCAGCGCCCATGAACAAAACCCCAACCTGACCATCGTGATGATCGCCGGCAACCACGACTCCGGCTCGCGCATCGAACTGCCCGCGCCGTTGATGCGGCGTTTGCACACCCATGCATTGGGCCGCGTGCTGTGGCTGGATGACGGGCAACTGGACGCCGAGCGCCTGCTGATCCCGCTGCCGAACGCCAAAGGCAAGATCGCCGCCTGGTGTCTGGCCTTGCCGTTTTTGCGCCCGGCGGAAGTCACCGGTGCGCACCTGGGCGACGACTACCTGCGCGGGATCGGCCAGGTGCATGAATGGCTGATCGCGGCCGCCAACGCCAAGCGTAAAAAAGGCCAGGCGCTGATCGCCATCAGCCATGCGCACATGGCCGGCGGTTCGGTCTCGGAAGACTCCGAGCGCAGCCTGATCATCGGCAATGCCGAAGCGCTGCCCGCCAGCCTGTTCGATAACAGTGTCGGCTATGTTGCCCTCGGCCATTTGCACAAGCCGCAAAAGGTCAATGGCGAAGAGCGCATTCGCTACAGCGGCTCGCCGATTCCGTTGTCATTTTCGGAGATTGGCTATAAGCATCAGATACTCGACGTCACCTTCCAGGGCCAATGCCTGGTGAGTGTCGAACCGATCCTGATTCCCCGTTCGGTCGACCTGCAACGCCTGGAGGCCGCGCCGTTGGCGGACATTCTCAAACAACTCGCCGACCTGCCCGACATCGACCTGCTCGCCGAAACCCAGCGCCACCCCTGGCTCGAAGTGCGCGTGCGCCTCGACGAGCCGCAACCGGACCTGCGCCAGCAAATCGAAAGCGCCCTGCAAGGCAAGGCCGTGCGTCTGGTGCGCATTGCTGCCGAGTACGCGGGCAAGCGCGGCGGCGACGACACCGACGATGAGCGCCTGATCGAACTCGACCAGCTCACGCCCCAGGAGCTGTTCAGCCGCGCCTGGCAGGACAGCTACGGCAGCGAAGTGGATGAACAGACTTTGCAGGACTTCGCTGTGCTGCTCCAGGAAGTGCAGCAGGAGGAGGAGCAACCATGAAGATTCTCGCCATTCGCCTGAAAAACCTGGCCTCCCTGGCCGGCCCGTTCGAGATCGACTTTACCGCCGAGCCCCTGGCCAGTGCCGGGTTGTTCGCGATCACCGGCCCCACCGGCGCCGGCAAGAGCACCTTGCTCGATGCGCTGTGCCTGGCGCTGTTTGGTGCGGTGCCACGCCTGGGCGACACCGGCCAGGCGAAGATGCCGGATGCCGACAGTGATATTTCCATCGGTGACCCGCGCACCCTGATCCGCCGTGGCACCGGCGGCGGCTATGCCGAGGTGGACTTCGTCGGTGTCAGCGGCCGCCGCTATCGTGCGCGCTGGGAGGCCAACCGCGCCCGCGACAAGGCCAGCGGCAAGTTGCAGAACAGCCGCCAGAGCCTGATCGACCTGGACAGCGACCAACTGCTGGCCAGCCAGAAAACCGAATACAAAACCCAGTTGGAACTGGCCCTGGGGCTGAACTTCGAACAGTTCACCCGCGCCGTGCTGCTGGCGCAGAGTGAGTTCAGCGCGGTCCTCAAAGCCAATGACAACGAGCGCAGCGAACTGCTGGAGAAGCTCACCGACACCGCGTTGTACACCCAGCTCGGCCGTCGCGCGTTCGACAAAGCCAAGGAAGCCAGGGACGCGCACAAGCAGTTGCAGGACCAAGCGAGCGGCGTGGTCCCTTTGACTGGCGAAGCACGCGCTGAACTGGATCAACAGTTGGCCGAGGCCCAGCAGCAGCTCAAGACCCGGCAGGCCCAACTCAAGCAGTTGGAGTTGCAGTACACCTGGCTCAAGGAGTTGCGCGAGTGGCAGGAACGCCAACTCAGCGCCACCGAACAACTGCAACGCGCCGAGGCCGAGTGGGCCGGTCAAAGCCAGCAACGCCAGGACCTGCTCCGCCTGGAGCAGTTGGCGCCGCAACGCCATCACTTCGCACGCCAGGCCGAACTGAGCGCACTGCTGACACCTTTGGCTGCGCAGATTCAGCAGCATATCCAACAGCAGAGCGAGCTGCAGACCCGCCAGGCGCAAGCTCAACACCAGCAGGCAGCCGCTCAAACGGCCTTGGCTGACGCCCTGAAGAACCAGAGCGACGCGGCCCCGCGGCTACGTCAGGCCTTCGAAGAACAAAGCACCCTCACCCACTTGACCCAAGACCTGGCCAAGCGCACCGACGAGCACCTCCAGCAGCAAACCGCCTGCACCGAAGGCCAAGCCCTGCTCAACGGCTTACTGGACAAGCAGGCTCAAGTCGCCGAGCGCCTGCAAAGCCTGGGCGCCGAGCTGGAACGCAGTGCGGCCCTGGCACCCTTGAGTGAGGGTTGGACCTACCAGCGCGAGCGCCTGCAACAGCTGATGGTGATTGGTAACCGCCTGAAGAAGGGCCAGGACGAACTGCCGCAACTGGAGGAGCGCGCCACCCGCGCTGCCGAAACGTTCAGCGCACAACGCCAATCGCTGGACCTGCTGTATCAGGAAGCCGGCGCAGAACCCCATGCGGTGGCCGAACAGATTCAACTGCTCGCCAGCCTGTTGCAGGACAATCGCAAGCAACAGCGCGCCTTCGAAGACCTGACGCGCCTCTGGGACAGCCGGCAACAGCTGGACCTGC
The DNA here is from genome assembly GCF_030209095.1 of Pseudomonas sp. lyk4-R2A-8. Classification (NCBI taxonomy): domain Bacteria; kingdom Pseudomonadati; phylum Pseudomonadota; class Gammaproteobacteria; order Pseudomonadales; family Pseudomonadaceae; genus Pseudomonas; species Pseudomonas sp. lyk4-R2A-8. The sequence goes on along the minus strand of NZ_JARVSS010000043.1, from coordinate 2,699 downwards.
AAGCTGCCGCGCTGACACAGAAACTCGCCGATGCCCGACAACAGCGCGAGCGACTCAACCAGAGCGGCCTGCAAGCTAAAGCGGAACTGACGGTGGCCGAGCAGACATTGACGGTGACCAAGCACCTGCTCGAACGCCAACGCCTGGCGCGCAGTGCCAGCGTCGAAGAATTGCGCGAACAGTTACAGGACGACCAGCCCTGCCCGGTGTGCGGCAGCCATGAGCACCCGTATCACCAACCCGAAGCGCTGCTGCAAAGCCTTGGCCGCCATGACGAAACCGAAGAGGCCACCGCGCAGAAAGCCGTCGACACCCTCAAGGAAAAACTCACCGACCTGCGTGGCGAAGTCGGCGGGCTGATCGCGCAGCAAAAGGAATTCCTGCAACAGCAGGAACAGTTGGCCGCGCAACAACAGGCGCTGCAACCCAGCCTGGATGCACATCCGCTGGCCACTTCCCTGTTCAACCAGGACGCCGCCAACCGCAGCCCCTGGCTGGCTCAACAACTGGCCCAACTGACGCAAAACATCAGCCAGGACGAACAACGCCAGGCGGCCTTGCTCAACCTGCAACAAAACGCCGGGCGCTTGCAGCAACAATTGCAAGCGGCCCAGGACGCCAGCCAGCAAGCCCGCCAGTTGCTGGTGGATCAACAGCGCGAACTGTCCAGCGACCGCGAACGCCTCGACGAAGAACTCAGTGCCTTCGCCAGTCTTCTGCCGGCCGAGACGCTGGAAGGCCTGCTCAAGGAACCTGCGGCGACCTTCATGCAGTTGGACCAGCAAGTCAGCCAACGCCTGGAACAGTTGGGCCATAAGCGCGATGAGCTGGCCGAGCAACAGGAACGCCAACAGGCCATCGAGAAACAACAGACCCACCAGCAGCATCGCCGGCAGCAACTTGAAGCACTGGCCCAGCAGGTCGGCGAACTGACCAGTCGACAGCACGCCGCCCAGGAAACACTCAGCCACCTGCTGGGCGAGCACGCCAGCGCCGAACAGTGGCAGCAACAACTGGACCAGGCCGTCGTACACGCACGCCAAGGCGAAACCGACGCCAACCAGCAACTGCAAGAGACGCGTGACGCGCTGGTGCAACTGGCCGCCGACCTCAAGGCCCGACAGGAACGCCAACAGGCACTGCTCGCGGAACAGCAAGCGCTCGACGCCCGTATCCACGAATGGCGCGCGCTGCACCCCGAACTCGATGACACTGGCCTGACGCGTCTGCTGGCCTTCGACGAGGCGCGCATCAACGCGCTGCGCCAGCAACTGCAGCACAGCGAGAAAGCCGTCGAACAAGCCAAGGTCCTGCTGCAAGAGCGCCAACAGCGCCTGGCGGAACACCAGGCCCTGCACAACGGCAACCTGGAAGCCGAACAGCTGGACAGCACCCTCGCCGCCCTCAACCAGCAATTGGCCGAGGGCGAGAAACAGGTGGCCGAACTGCGCGCGCGCCAGGCCGAGGACCAGCGTCGCCAGGACGCCAACAGCGCCCTGGCCCATGAGATCGCCACAGCCTATGACGAGTGGCAGCGCTGGGCACGCCTGAATGCACTGATCGGTTCGGCGACCGGCGATACATTCCGCAAGATCGCCCAGGCCTACAACCTCGACCTGCTGGTGCACCACGCCAATGTGCAACTGCGTCAACTGGTGCGCCGCTATCGCCTCAAGCGCGGCGGCAGCATGTTGGGCCTGTTGGTGATGGACACGGAAATGGGCGACGAACTGCGCTCGGTGCATTCGTTGTCCGGCGGCGAGACGTTCCTGGTGTCGCTGGCATTGGCCCTGGGGCTGGCGTCGATGGCGTCCAGTACGCTGAAGATCGAATCGCTGTTTATCGATGAAGGCTTCGGCAGCCTCGACCCCGAATCCCTGCAATTGGCGATGGATGCGTTGGATGGCTTGCAGGCCCAGGGCCGCAAAGTCGCCGTGATTTCCCACGTACAGGAAATGCACGAGCGCATCCCGGTACAGATCCAGGTCAAGCGCCAGGGCAACGGCCTGAGTACGTTGGAGGTCAAATGAGCCAAGCGCTGCTGTACTCGTTCCGCCGCTGCCCCTACGCCATGCGCGCGCGATTGGCACTGCGCTACAGCGGCGTGCCGGTACGCATCGTCGAGGTGAGCCTCAAGGCCAAGCCGGCCGAAATGCTGGCATTGTCGCCCAAAGGCACCGTGCCGGTGCTGAGCGTGGACGGCCAGGTGATTGATGAAAGCCTGGCGATCATGCAATGGGCCCTGGCCCGGCACGACCCCGAGGACTGGCGACTGGGCGGTGACCCGGCGGTGCTGGCGTTGATCGCCGAGAATGACGAGCGTTTCAAGTATCACTTGAATCGATACAAATACGCCGAACGCTACCCGGAGCAGCCCAAGGCGTTTTATCGGGCCGAGGGTGAGGTGTTCCTGCAAAAGCTGGAGGGATTGCTGGCGCAGCGAGATTATTTGCTGGCCGATCATCTGAGCCTTGTCGATGTGGCACTGGCGCCCTTTGTACGCCAGTTTGCCCACGTAGATCGGGAGTGGTTTGCAGGCACTGCGTATCACCGGCTACAGGACTGGCTGACACGCTTTGTGCAATCCCCGTCGTTCATGGCGGTGATGGCCAAGCCTTGAGCGCTTGGGTCCTGTGTCCAACAAGGCACAGATCGTTCCCACGCTCCCGCGTGGGAATGCAGCCCGTGACGCTCCGCGT
>NZ_JARVSS010000038.1:0-31580 GCF_030209095.1 Pseudomonas sp. lyk4-R2A-8 | reverse complement strand
GCAGCCACCAACCCTAACCACGATGCGAAGCGAGCCGCTCTTGCTCTCGCTTTTGCTTTTGATCTCAGGCGCCCCGTTAACCACGCTGGCCGGAATTCGGCATTGATTTGGAGGGTAAACCGGCAGGGATGCCGGTTTAGCCGCCCCGCGCCATGGATGGCGCGTGGCGGCGGCCCTCCAAATCAATGTCGGATTACGGGTACACCGAGCCTAGGCGAGGTGCCGAGTGGTGGGGCAAAGCGTTTTTGGTTACTTTTGGCGCTCTTCCAAAAGTGACCCGCCGTAAGGGCGGAACCCATAGCCGCCGTAACCGCAGCAACGGATATGTACTCGGTTTGATCCAACATTCTGGTCGGCTGTCAGGCCGCCATCGGGGGCAAGCCCCCTCCCACATTTAAAATCCTCTGGGCCACCCCACGGCAACTCGGTGAATCTGGCCCCGATAGCCATAGATATCTACACACGTTTCAAAGGCTGAAATAACTCCGTGGTGAGCGGGCTGGCCCCGCGCTCTACCGCTCAATCGACCGGCTCCACCGCGCATTCCACTCCGGCCGCGCCTGGTTCACCTGGTCCCAGTCAATTGAAATCGCCGTCTGCAAATACCCCTGCATCGCTTCCACCCGCGCGCGGGTCTTGTCGGTAGTCGGCGTGGTCGGGTTCGAGGGGATCTGGTCACCTTCCTCCAGCGCCGGTGCCTGGGCCTCGGCGGTCAGCAGGTAGGCTGCGAGTTTCTGCGCCAGCTCCGGCTGGTCGTTGCGGGCAATTACGCATTCGGCGACGTTCAGCACCACCGCGCCTTCCTTCGGTTGCGCATATTCCATCGGTACGCCGAGCAGTTTCTGCGTGGCGACCTGGGTTGGAGTGAGGGGAAAGATCGCGGCTTCGTCGGTTTGCACCATCTCGGAGATTTTCGCCGAGCTGGCGATGTATTCCAGCACGTTGGGCCCGATGGTTTTCGGCCAGGCCTTGAAGCCGGGGTCGACGTTGGTCTCGTCGCCGCCCTGCAAACGGTTGAACATCAAGAAACCGTGCAGGCCGAAGGTGGAGGAGGCCAGGGACTGGAACACCACTTTGTCCTTGAAACGCGGGTCGGCCAGGTCCATCCATGAAGTGGGCGCGGCCCAGCCTTTTTCCTTGAACAGCCTGGCGTTGTAGCCAAGGCCGGTGACGCCCAGAGTCACGGCCACCGCTTCGTCCTTGATTTTCGCCTTGGGCGGAATCTGCTCCAGGGTCGGGCTGGGGGCCAGTTTGTCGCACAGGCCCATGGAAATGGCGCGGTACATGATGCCGTCGTCCAGAAACATCACGTGCATCTGCGGGTTGTCTTTGTTGGCCTGGACCTTGGCGAGAATGTCCGACGAGGTGCCGGGTACGATCACCACCTTGACGTCGTTGGCCTTCTCGAACGCAGGCAGTACTTTGTCGGCATACACCCGTTCCATGGTGCCGCCGTTCATGCCCAGGTACAGCGTCGGCGCGGCATGGGCGCCGGCGGCGAACAGGGCGAGGGTCAAGCAGGACAGCGCATTGCGTGGGTTCATGGTTGTTCCTCTCAGGCTTGGAAACGACGGATGGAAAACGCTTCGATGGGCTGGCGGCTGCGGCCGGAGCAGACGAGCTCTGCCAGGGCTTCGCCGACGGCGGGACCGAGCTGGAACCCGGCGCCGGCAAAGCCGAAACCGTGGAGCAAACCCGGTGTGGTGCTGCTGGGGCCGATCACCGGTTCGTGATCGGGCAGGTAACCTTCGGTGCCGCTCCAGGTGCGGATCGCCTGGGCGCCCTGGAGAAACGGGTACAGCTCGGCGGCATTGCGCAGAATCTCCAGCACCGCCGCCTGTCCGGGGCGAGCCTGGCGCGGGCCCAGGGCAAAGCCGCGCCCGCCACCGAGGATGCAATTGCCGCGCGCGACCTGGCGCGCGTAGATTCCGCCGCCTTCAACGCCGGTGCTGACGTTCATCACCACCGGCAGCGGCTCGGTGACCAGCATCGCCGGGTGCGCCGAGGTGATCGGCACCGGCTCGCCGAACTGTGCGGCCACGCTGCCGGCCCAGGCTCCGGCGCAGTTAAGCAACCAGGGTGCGCGTAGCTGCAGGCCGTTGGCGCAGTGCACCTGGAACGCCTGCCCGTCATGCTCGATGTGCACCACCTCAGCCTGCTCGTGCACCGCCGCGCCGTGCCGTTGCGCGGCGCGGGCAAAGGCCGGTGACACCAGGCGCGGGTTGGCATGCCCGTCTTCCGGGCAGAGCGAGGCGCCGACCGCCACGTCGCCTACCCATGGGAAACGCGCGCGCAGTTCGACGCGGTCCAGCAGTTGCAGGCCCAGATCAAACTCGCGGGTGCGCTCGGCGTAGGCGTGCAGCGCGTCGAAATCGGCGGCGCTGCGGGCCAGCTTCAAATGCCCGCAGCGCACGTATTCGCCGTCGATGCCGATCAGCCCCGGCAACTCGCCCCACAACTGATGGGCGCGTTGCGACAGCGGCAGTTGATGCAAGGGCCGACCCTGGCGGCGCACGCCGCCGTAATTGACGCCGCTGGAATGCGAGCCGCAAAAGTCGCGCTCCAGCAGCGCCACGCGCTGGCCTTTATGGGCGAGCATCATTGCCGCCGAAGCGCCGACAATGCCGCCGCCCAGTACGATCACATCGGTCATGTCTGCACCTGCACGCCGAACGGCAGCGGCTTGATGGGGGCCTGGCCACGCAGGCGGCCCACGTCTTCAACGTTGCGGCCACTGCGCTCGGCGACAATCTCCGCTGCCGCCAACCCGCACATTCGGCCCTGGCAACGGCCCATGCCGACCCGGCAGTGGGCTTTGACCCGGTTGATCTCCCAGTGCCCCTCATCCACCACCGCGCGAATATCGCCGGCGCTGACTTCTTCGCAGCGGCACACCATCAAGCGGTCCGGCGCCTGCGCCGCCCAGTGTTCAGGAAAGGGAAATGCGCTTTCCAGGCCCTGGCGAAAGCGCTGGATGCGCGCCAATTGACGTTCCAGAGCGGCGGGGCGTTGTTGATCGATGGCAATACCGGCGTCCTCCAGCAACGCCAGCGCCGCGCGTTCGCCGGCCATCTGGGCAGCATCCGCGCCCATGATCCCGGCACCGTCGCCCGCCAGGTAGACGCCTTCCACGCTGCTGCGCCCGGCGCTGTCGCGGGTGGGCAGCCAGGCACGGTTCAAGGGGTTCCAGGCGAAAGCGCAACCGAGCAGGTCCGCCAGTTGGGTTTCGCTGCGCAGGGCATGGGCGAAAGCGACCGCGTCGCAGGCGAGGGTGTGCGTGCCCCAGCGAATGCCGCTGACGCGTTGTTCACCGTCGATCTGCGCGAGCGTCGCGCCTTGGTGTACGGGCACTCCGTGAGCCGTCAGCCAAGCGCGGTAGTACAAGCCCTTGGCCAGGGTCGCCGGTTGCCCGAGCAGCGCCGGCAACGCCCGGCATTGAGCACTGAACGGCGCGCTGTCGAGCACCGCCACCACCGTTGCGCCGGCCTTGGCGTATTGATACGCCACCAGATACAGCAACGGCCCGCTGCCACAGAGCGCCACCCGCTCACCGATGGCGCAGCCCTGGTACTTCAGGGCGATCTGCGCCGCGCCCAGGCTGTACACGCCGGGCAAGGTCCAGCCAGGCACCGGCAGGATACGGTCGGTGGCGCCGGTGGCGACGATCAGCCGTGAGTACTCGAGGCTGTCGGCGTGGTCATCCGTGAGCAAGTCCAGGCGCTGGTCTTCGGCATTCCACACCAGGGTACGTGGCCGATAGTCGATCAACGGCGCCAGTTCATCCAAGGTGCGATGCACGGCTTCGGCCTTGCTCGCTTCGAAGCCATAGAGTTGCCGGGCGGTGCGCTGGAAACCCTCGGGTTGGCGCCGATAAATCTGCCCGCCACCGCGCAGGCCTTCGTCCACCAGGCAGGCTCGGATGCCATGGTCGAGCAGGGTGCGCGCCGCGCTGATCCCCGCCGGGCCTGCGCCCACAATCACTACCGGCTTCATGCTGTGCGCCCCGGATCGCGGCGGATCGCCTGGCCCGCTTCCAGCAGCGTCGAACAGGCGCGTACGCGCCGACCGTCTTCCAGCCACACCCAGCAATCCTGACAGGCGCCCATCAGGCAGAACCCTGCACGGCGTTCGGCACTGAAGTCGCTGCCGCGCAGATGTTCGCCGCAGGTCAGCACGGCGGTCAGCAGCGTGTCTCCGAGCAGGGCGCTGGCCGGTTGACCGTCAAGCGTAAACGCGATGGCAGGGCGGGCGGTGTCGGCCAAGCGTTTGAACAGGGCCATCAATGTTTCCCCACCAGCACGCGGTCCAGGCCGTAGACCCGGTCGAGCAGAATCATGGTCGCCGCCGTCAGCGCGATCACCAGCGCCGACACCGCCGCCATCATCGGGTCGATGGATTCGGTGGCGTACACGTACATGCGCACCGGCAGGGTTTGCGTGGCCGGCGAGCTGACAAAAATCGACAAGGTCACTTCATCGAAGCTGTTGATGAACGCCAGCAGCCAGCCACCGGCCACGCCGGGCAGGATCATCGGCAGGGTGATCAGGCGGAACAGCGTAAAGCGACCGGCCCCCAGGGACTCGGCCGCCTGTTCGGCGCTGCGGTCGATACCGATGGCCGCCGCCAGCACCAGCCGCAGCACGTACGGGGTGATGATCACCACATGGGCCAGCATTAACCAGGTGAAGCTGCCGTTCACCCCCATCAGGGCGAACAGGCGCAGCATCGCCACCCCCAGTACCAGGTGCGGGATGATGATCGGCGACAGGAACAAGGCACTGAAAAAGTTGCGCCCCACAAACGAGTAGCGACTGATCGCCAGCGCCGCCGGCACCGCGATCAGCGTGGCCAGGGTCGCAGCGCTGAACGCCAGGATCAGGCTGTTGTAGAACGCCTGGATAAAGTCGGCGCGTTCGAACACCGCGCGGAACCAGCGCAGGGAGAACCCCTGGGTAGGCAGGCTCAAGGTGTTCTCCGGGGTGAACGCCACCAGGCATACCACCACCAGCGGCGCCATCATGAACAGCACCACCAGGCCATGGAAACCGAGCGCCAAAGGACCGTTTCTGGACATGTGTCTAAACCCCCAGGGACTTTTTGTAGCGACTTTCGAGCAGGCGGTTCCAGCTCAACATGATCAGCAGGTTGACCAGCAGCAACACCACCGCGATGGTCGCGCCCATGGGCCAGTTGAGTTCCGAGAGGTACTGGTCGTACACCACGGTGGCGACCATTTTCAGACGCCGCCCGCCGAGCAGGCCGGGGATCGCAAACGAACTGGCGGCCAGGCCGAACACAATCAGGGTGCCGGACAGCACCCCGGGCATCACTTGGGGCAACACGATCCTGCGCATCACCGTGGCCTGGCTGGCGCCGAGGGACAGCGCCGCCTGTTCGGCCGACGGGTCGAGTTTTTGCAACGAGGTCCACACCGGAATGATCATGAACGGCAGCATCACATGCACCAGCGCGATGATCACCGCGAACGGCGTGTACAACAGCTTCACCGGGCGCCCGCCGAGCACTTGGATCAACTGATTGATCAGGCCGTCGGCGCCGAGCAGCAGGCTCCAGCCAAACGCGCGCACCACCACTGAAATCAGCAGCGGGGTGAGGATCAGGATCAGAAAGATCGAGCGCCACGGCGTGCCCATGCGGCTGAGGATGTAGGCCTCCGGTACGCCGATCACCACGCACAGCAGGGTGACCAGCGCGCTGATCCAGAAGGTGCGCCAGAAGATTTCGTAAAAGTACGCGTCGCTGAAAAGCGCCAGGTAATGGGCCAAGGTCCACTCGCCGGCTTTCACCCCTACCTGATAATCGAACACGTTGAACGACAGCACCAGGGTCAGCCCCAGCGGCAGGATCAGCAGCCCGCTGAACAGCAGCAGCGCCGGCAGCGACAGCAGGTAGCCCCGACTCATGGGCGCACCTCGTCGGTGGCCAGCACGCGCAGCAGCTCAGCCGGCCATTCCAGGCCGACCACCGCGCCGTTGGCCAGCGGCGCGCTGCCGTCGTTGGCGCGCACCACGGTGATTTCACCCAACGAAGTGTGGATGCGGTAAAGCCATTGGCTGCCAAAGAAGAAGCGGTCGAGCACCTGGCCTTGCAGGCGCCCGCTGCCGGCGTTCACCAGTTGGATTTTTTCCGGGCGCAGACTGAGGGTCAGTTCGCCGTCGCCGCTTTCATGCCGCACTTGCGGCATGCCGAGGGCGTCGTAATCGCCGGGCAACAGGTTGGCTTTGCCCACGAAGTCAGAAATGAAGCGCGTGCGCGGGTGTTCGTAGAGGGTATAGGGTGCGTCGATCTGGGTCACGCGGCCGGCCTCCATCACCACCACGCGGTCGCTGATGGACAGCGCTTCGGCCTGGTCGTGGGTGACCATCAGCGTGGTGATGCCCACGGCGCACTGGATGCGGCGGATCTCGAACTGCATCTCTTCGCGCAGGTTGGCGTCGAGGTTGGACAGCGGTTCGTCCAGCAGCAACACCGGCGGTTCGATCACCAGGGCGCGCGCCAGGGCCACGCGTTGGCGCTGGCCGCCGGACAGCTCACGCGGGTAGCGCTCGGCATGGGGGGCCAGGCGCACCAGATCGAGCACGGTCTTGACCTTGCCGGCGATTTCGGCGGCGGGCACGTTGCGCATCTTCAGGCCGAAGGCGACGTTGTCGCGCACGCTCATGTGCGGGAACAGCGCGTAGCTCTGGAACACCACGCCCAGGCCACGGCTGGCGGGCTTGGCATGGGTAATGTCGCGACCGTCGAGCAGGATCTGGCCGCTGCTCACGTCGACGAAGCCGGCGATCATTTGCAGGGTGGTGGTCTTGCCGCAGCCCGATGGGCCGAGCAGGGAAACGAACTCGCCTTTTTCCACGGCCAGGTCGGTGGCAACCACTGCGTCGACGGCGCCGTAGCGTTTGCTCAAGGCGATGAGTTGGAGAAATGCCATGTCTGCGTTCCACCTTTTTCAGTCGCGTCGAAACGCGCTTTTTTTGTTTTGGGCAGATGCGAAAAGAATGTTGCGGGTGCGTTGGCGCTCGATCTCAAGTCGGCTGCCGTGTGTTGTTCGTTTTCGCCCCTGTGGACGCAGATTAGGACGAAGACTAGGATGCGTGGAAGATGGAATTTCACTGAACGGACTACTTTTTTCAGTTTTATTCACTCACCAGAATTAAAAGAGAGGATAGGCGATATGGATTCCACTGAGCGGAATGAAAACCTCAAGGAAGTCGGTGCTGGCGGCGTATCACGGTTGTTTGCGCTGCTGCGTACGTTGGGCGAGGTTTCGCAAGACGGCGAACGTGTGACCCAGCTTGCGCAACAGGTCGGCCTGTCCCAACCCACCACCCACCGCCTGCTGCGCAGCCTGATGGAGGAGGGCATGGTGGAGCAGGACGCGCGCAGCAAGCGCTATCGCCTGAGCCTGGAGTTCTTCGCCCTGGCGGCCAATGCGGGCAAGACCGGTAACCTGCGCGACTTGGTACGACCGAGCCTGTTGCGCCTGAGCGCCTCCTTGGGCGATTCGCTGTTTTTACTGGCGCGCAGCGGCTTCGATGCGATCTGCCTGGACCGCAGCGAAGGCCCGTACCCGATCCGCACCTTCACCGGCGATATCGGTGGGCGCGTCGCTCTGGGCGTGGGGCAGGGCAGCCTGGCGATCCTCGCGTTCCTGCCGGAGGAAGAGCGCGAAACCGTGATCCGCTACAACCTGCCTCGGCTCAAGGATTTTCACCTGTACGACGAAGTGCTGCTGCGTTCGGAAGTGGAGAACGTGCGCACCCTGGGCTACGCGGCGCGTAACACTGGGGTGCTGGAAGGCATGGCGGGCCTGGCGGTGCCGATCCTCGATCGCGATGGGCACGCGGTGGCCGCATTGAGTGTGGCGACCATCAGTGACCGGTTGGGGCCGAGCCGCCTGCCGATGGTGGTGGAATTGCTCAAGCGCGAGGCCGTGGCCATCGGGCCGAGGATCAATCCGTTTGATCCGACGTTGCGCAGGCCGTCGAAGACGTTTGGCGATTGACCTGGGGGCTGAATCGGAGGGCAAGGCCTACTTTGGCGGGGATACTTTTCTCACTGCGTTCGGGCCGTGGTCCGAGCGTGCAAATGTCATGTTCTTTCAGGAGGTTGTACTGTTACTGCGGGGTGCTGGAACCGTTAAGTCGTAGGCCGCCACACAGGGAAAGTGATCCAGTGCAGGGTTTGCCTGGGTTGACAGTGTAGGACTCCATTAACGAGGAATGATGATGAGTATGTTTTATCCGCCTGCGCCAAATTGCATGAGAAACGAGGCTTCCTATAACGCGATGCCAGTCAGCCAAGGTCAGTGGCGTGGTGCAGGTCAACCTGCACTGAGCGGTGGAGCGCTTCCTCCTGTGCGTATTTTGGGAGAGTTTGCAAACAACTTCGACTATTTCAGAACCCCAGGTTCTCCTTTCGTTTCGCGTGACACGCTTGAGCATGTAGCTGAACGTCCAATGACCGGCGACCCTTACCATGACCGGATGACCATGCTCGCCAGGGAGATTTCCCGCAATCCTGAAATGGCTGACATGCTGGATGGCATCACCAATGGTGGTCAGCAGGATGGTCTTATCAGTCCGGACGATGTGCTCGAGAGTATGGCGGTGTACGGCGCCCCAAATACGTCCTCTCTTATGAACGCAGACGATCAGCTCGCGAATACGGTTCTGTCCAGCGCGCGAAACGCGTCCACCGCCTTCTCGTCAGCCATGCGGGAGGTCGGTCCTGCAGGCATGCCAGGAGGAATGCGGCAACAACGAATGAACCAGGTTTTTGCGCCGTGGCCTTCCTCTACAGGCGACACCTTGGGCGGTAAGGCTTCGGGATATGACGCCAAGCCTTATGCCAACGACAGCAACGAAGCCCTTTCCAATAAAGTACTGGCCCGTTTCAGCGCGCTGGAAGATCCGGATGCCCCAGGGTTTATCACCGATAAATCACTGAGTTCCGTCGCCGGCGGCTTTCACTTGGATGGGCGGCCAGCGACCCGGGATGAAGTGGACATCGCCAGGGAGGTGCAGAATCGGGGTGACTTGTTCAAGTCGCTCGACCGTGGTCAAAGCGGTTCGGTGGATGGCCGTTTCTCCCGAGACGACCTTGTTTACCTCTCCGATAACGATAAGGGAATGAGCGATTACGACCTGCTTAAAGGTATCAAGGATAACTTCAGGCAATATACGGCGGGCGCCAACGACAGGTTCATCAACATCACCGAACTGGAAGAGGCAGCAGGTAAGAGGCCGTCAACTCGAACGTTCACTCCAGAGGCGCGCCAACTGGCGGCTGAACTGCTGAGACGCCCAGGCTTGTTGCGTGAAACGGATATCGGCATTGGCGACAACGGTCCGGGCGCTGAAGACCGCCGATTCGATATGATCAACATCGACTACATGATGGGAAAACGAAAGCCGGACGCCAACTGAGATCGCGTGGTCTGGTCAGCTCGAGCCGCTATGGCGGTTAGCGAGGCAGCTCGGCTGATCATCATCTCGATAAAGGACAAACCTCGGGAAGGTCGGATCCAATTACGGTATAACCCTCGAACGCTTTTGTGATCCGAGGCCCCGTTTTTCATGCAAAGCCCTTTGCAACGCCCGCTGTGGCAGGTCTACCTGATCTTTCTCGCACCCATGGTGCTGTCCAACTTCCTGCAGAGCTTTTCCGGCACCCTCAATGGCATCTATGTCGGGCAGATGCTCGGTACCCAGGCGTTGGCAGCGGTCTCGGGGATGTTTCCCATCGTGTTCTTTTTCATTGCCCTGGTGATCGGCCTGGGCGCTGGCGCGTCGGTATTGATCGGCCAGGCCTGGGGTGCCCAGGAAACGGGCATGGTCAAGTCGATTACCGGCGCCACGTTGACCCTGGGCGCACTGGTGGGGTTGATTGCGGCGGTGCTTGGCAGCCTGTTCGCGCGCTCGGCGTTGCAGGCACTGGGGACACCGCTGGATGTGCTCGACGATGCGGTCGGCTATGCGCGGATGATGATGCTGATCATGCCGTTGCTGCTGGTGTTTATCCTCTACACCCAACTGTTGCGCGGGGTCAGCGACACGATTTCACCCTTGCTGGCGCTGATGGTCTCGACCCTGGTCGGCTTGCTGCTGACTCCTGCGTTGATACGCGGCTGGCTCGGCCTGCCACCGCTGGGCATCCAGAGCGCGGTGTACGCCGGCCTGGTGGGTAACGCTGCGGCGATGCTGTTTTTGATCCTGCGCCTGCGCGGTAAAAATCATGTAATGGCACCGGACCGCGAGTTGCTTGCAGCGTTACGCCTGGACCGCGCGATTCTCGGCAAAGTCCTGCGTATCGGCTTGCCCACCGGCCTGCAGATGGTGGTGTTGTCGTTGTCGGAATTGGTCATCCTGGCCCTGGTCAACGGCCACGGCTCCCAGGCCACGGCGGCTTATGGCGCGGTGACGCAGATCGTCAACTACGTGCAGTTCCCGGCCTTGTCCATTGCCATCACCGCCTCGATCCTCGGCGCCCAGGCCATCGGCGCCGGGCGCCTGGAGCGCATCGGGCCGATCCTGCGCACCGGGCTGTTGATCAATACCTGCCTGACCGGCGGGTTGATTGTGCTGGGTTATGCACTGTCGCACTGGCTGCTCGGTCTGTTCATCACCGACGCGGCGGCACGGGTCAACGCCGAACACCTGCTGCACATCATGTTGTGGAGCATCCTGGTGTTCGGCTTTCAGGCGGTGGTGGGCGGCATCATGCGCGCCAGCGGCGTGGTGCTGATGCCGGTGGCGATTTCGATTTTCTGCGTGCTGTGCGTCGAGTTGCCGATGGCCTACCTGTTCAATGCCCATTTCGGTCTGGAAGGGGTGTGGATGGCGTTCCCGGTCACCTACTTGGCGATGCTCGGGCTGCAGACCGCGTATTACCGGTTGGTATGGCGGCATAAGCAGATCAAACGGTTGGTGTGATAGAAAAAATGCGCACATTCGGCACCGGCGGCGTCTGAGTCATGGCAAACCGCTTACGCGGATTTATTTCGGGTTCCCGGCGCCCGCGCCTTTGTGCTGGCGGGCATGCTTGCGCGCATGACTGGGGTGTCGGCGGTTGGGGTAGTTTGCTATGCGCTGGGGTGAAGTTCTGCGAAGTGATGTTGCAGGAACTCATTCAGCGCCTGACGCGTCAGGTCATTGAGCGTGACTTTCCTGCGGGTCGCCGCCAGCGCCGCAGCTAAATGCAGGTCATGTCCGACCCGCACATTGAAAGATCCCTTGCAGGGTTTTTCCGGGGTTTGACCAAGGTTCTGGCACGTCACGAGATAGTCGTCCACGGCCTCCTGAAAAGCGGCATCCAAATCAGCCACGGTTTTTCCTTCGTAGCTGACCAGCGCCTTGATGAATAGGATCTTGCCGAACAGGCAGTTGTCTTCAAGGCTGGCCTCGATAGAGCCGATGTAGCCTTTGTGTTTGAGTTGGTTGTTCACTGAATCAGTTCTCCTGATTTCAATTGTTCGATGATCTGGCGTCGAATGTAGTGCTTCAGTTCGTTGCCAGGGTGAGGCTTGTGCAGCGTGATCATTGCAGTGGGGTCGCCACTGTCGAACTTGACGCGGCTTCCAGCCCCTTCGATCTGTGTGTAGCCCAGGCGACGCAGCAGCGTGACGAGTTCGGGCCATGTAAATGCCATTTGCTCATTGAGCAGTTTGGCCAGCAGCTTTTCATTTTTGGACACGGCGTTCTTGCGTGTAACTAAATGTAGTTGCATAAAGTGGTTTCCGTCAATGCTAGCTCGGTTACGTGCATCTTTCCCGTCACAGGTGTAACCCTTGATGACGCTCGGTTTCGCGCCTGCATCCCCTCGCTAATTTTTCCTTTCGCGATTCGTTTTATAGGGACGACGTGCCTTTGTGCTTCCTGCCTATTGCTCCGGATCCCAAGAAATGAATGCTGAAGACTCCTTGAAACTTGCTCGCCGGTTTATCGGGTTGCCCCTGGAAAAACGCCAGAGGTTCCTGCAGGCCTTACAGACAGAAGGCGTGGAGTTTTCGCGGTTTCCGATTCCGGCCGGGGTGCAGGCGGAAGATCGCCAGGCGTTGTCCTACGCGCAGCAGCGCATGTGGTTTCTTTGGCAATTGGACCCGACCAGTGGCGCGTACAACCTGCCGGGCGCGGTGCGGCTCACGGGGGCCTTGAGCCTGCGGGCCATGGAACAGGCGTTCGCCAGTCTGGTCGAGCGCCACGAAACCCTGCGCACGGTGTTTCAGCGCCAGGCTGATGAACGCTTGTCGCAGGTGGGCATCGAGCCCTCGGTGGCGGTGGAGCAGCTCGACCTGAGCGACCTGCCGCTGGCCGAGCGGGAGCAGGCGGTGGGCGCCGCGGCGGTGCGCCAGTCGCTGTTACCGTTCGATCTGGAACACGGTCCGCTGCTGCGCGTGCAACTGCTGAAGCTCGCCGAGCGGGAGCATGTGCTGCTGCTCACCCTGCACCATATCGTCTCCGACGGTTGGTCGATGAACGTGCTGATCGACGAATTCATCCGCAGCTATGACGCCTACGAACGCAACGAAACACCCCGACTGCCGCCGCTGCCGATCCAATACAGCGACTACGCCCTGTGGCAGCGCCGCTGGCTGGAAGCGGGGGAGCAGGCGCGGCAACTGGATTACTGGCAGGCGCGCCTGGGGGATGAGCACCCGGTGCTGGAACTGCCCACCGACCGTCCGCGCCCGGCCATGCCCAGCTATCAGGGCACTCGCCATCACTTCGCGATTGATGCGGACCTTGCCGCGCAATTGCGTCGCTGCGCTCAACAGCACAACGTGACCCTGTTCATGCTGCTGCTCGGTGCGTTCAACGTGCTGTTGCATCGCTACAGCGGCCAGGGCGATATCCGCGTCGGCGTGCCGATCGCCAACCGCAACCGCACGGAAGTCGAAGGGCTGATCGGCTTCTTCGTCAACACCCAGGTACTGCGCACCGAATTGACCGGGCAAACCCGCGTCGCCGAACTGCTGCAAGCCATCAAGGAACATGCCCTCGGCGCCCAGGCCCACCAGGAATTGCCCTTCGAACGCCTGGTGGAAGCGCTGCACGTCGAACGCAGCCTGAGCCATACGCCGCTGTTCCAGGTGATGTACAACCACCAACCGGTGGTGGCCGACATCGCTTCGGTCAGCACTGCCTCGGGCCTGGAGCTGGCCCTGGTGGAATGGCAAGGCCGTACCACCCAGTTCGACCTGACCCTGGACACCTATGAAAAATCCGGCACCCTGCACGCCGCGCTGACCTACGCCAACGACCTGTTCGACGCGCCGTCCATCGAGCGCATGGCCCGCCACTGGATCAGCCTGCTGCACGCCATGGTGGGCGATGGCGAGCAGCGTATCGGCGAGTTGCCGATGCTGGACGCCGACGAACTCCAACGCGTGATCCACACCTGGAACCAGACCGCGCAAACCTATCCCACCGAGCGCGGCATCCACCACCTGATCGAAGATCAAGTACGCGCCACCCCTGATGCCCCGGCCTTGCAGTTCGGCGATACCACCCTGAGCTATGCCCAGCTCGATGGCCGCGCCAACCAGTTGGCCCACGCGCTGGTCGAGCAGGGCGTCGGTCCCGATGTGCTGGTGGGGATCTGCGTCGAGCGCTCGATGGAAATGGTCATCGGCCTGCTGGCGATTCTCAAGGCGGGCGGCGCCTACGTGCCGCTCGACCCCGAATACCCCCAGGAGCGCCTGGCCTACATGCTTGAAGACAGCGGCGTCCAACTGCTGCTTACCCAGCAGAGCCTGCTGCCATCGTTGCCCACTGCGGGTATCCGGGCGATTGCCCTCGATCAGCCTGCCGAGTGGCTGGAGGGCTACAGCAGCGCATCGCCCGAAGTGAGCGTGCACGCGCTGAACCTGGCCTACGTGATCTACACCTCCGGCTCCACCGGCAAACCCAAGGGGGCCGGTAACAGCCATCGCGCGTTGGTCAACCGTCTGTGCTGGATGCAGCAAGCCTACGGGCTGGATGGGAGTGACGCGGTCCTGCAGAAAACCCCGTTCAGTTTTGACGTGTCGGTGTGGGAGTTCTTCTGGCCGCTGATGACCGGCGCGCGCCTGGTGGTCGCGGCTCCTGGCGAGCACCGCGAACCGGCGCGCTTGATCGAAACCATCGGCCGTCACGCCATCACCACGGTGCACTTCGTGCCGTCGATGCTGCAGGCGTTTATCCACGAGCCGGGCGTGCAGGCCTGCGCGAGCCTCAAGCGCATCGTGTGCAGCGGCGAAGCCTTGCCGCTGGAGGCGCAGCAACAGGTGTTCGCCAAGCTGCCGGCGGCCAATCTGTACAACCTCTACGGCCCGACCGAAGCCGCCATCGACGTGACCCATTGGACCTGCGTCGATGAAGGCGCCGACTGCGTGCCCATCGGCCGTCCCATCGCCAATCTCGGCACCTATGTGCTCGACGCCCAACTCAACCCGGTGCCCGCCGGCGTGTCCGGCGAGCTGTACCTGGGCGGCACCGGCCTGGCCCGCAGTTACCATCGCCGTGCGGCGCTGACCGCCGAGCGCTTTGTGCCCAGCCCGTTCGGCGACGGCACGCGTCTGTACCGCACCGGCGACCGCGTGCGCCAGCGTGCCACCGGGGTGATCGAATACCTGGGGCGTCTCGACCATCAGGTCAAGCTGCGCGGCCTGCGGATCGAACTGGGGGAAATCGAAACGCGCCTGTTGCAGCACCCATCGGTGCGTGAAGCCGTGGTGCTGGTGCAGGGCGGCAAGCAATTGGTGGCCTATCTGGTTCTCCAAGGCGACGCGCCGGACGATCTTAAGGACTGGTTGCTCAACAGCCTGCCGGAGTACATGGTGCCGACCCACTGGGTACACCTGGACAAGCTGCCGGTGACCGCGAACGGCAAGCTCGACCGCAAAGCCTTGCCGCAGCCGGATGCTGCGCCGCAGCAGGTCTACAGCGCGCCGGAAAACCCTCTGCAACAGGCGCTGGCGGCAATCTGGAGCGACGTGCTCGGCGTGCCCCAGGTCGGCCTGGACGATAACTTTTTCGAACTGGGCGGCGATTCGATCATCTCCATTCAGGTGGTCAGCCGCGCCCGTCAGGCCGGCATCCGCCTCAGCCCGCGCGACCTGTTCCAATACCAGAGCGTGCGCAGTCTCGCGCGCGTGGCGAGCTTTGAGCAATTGGCGCTGATCGACCAAGGGCCTGTCAGCGGCGACGTGATCGTTACCCCAGTGCAGGCCGGCTTCTTCGAGCAGGCGATCCCGGCGCGTCATCACTGGAACCAATCGCTGCTGCTGACCCCACGGGAAGCCTTGGCACCGGCACGCCTGGAAGCGGCCCTGACCCAGTTGATCAATCACCACGATGCCTTGCGCCTGCGCTTCGTCGAGCGGGACGGCCAGTGGCTGCAATGGCATGCCGCGCCGGTCACTGATGCGGCGCTATGGCAAACCCAGGTCGCCGACGACAGCGAACTGGCCGCCGTGTGCGATGAAGCCCAGCGCAGCCTGGAGCTGGAACACGGCCCTTTGCTGCGCGCCACCTTGGCGACGCTGGCAGATGGTACGCAGCGGCTGTTGCTGGTGGTCCATCACCTGGTGGTCGATGGCGTGTCCTGGCGCGTGCTGCTGGAGGATCTGCAACAGGCTTATCGCCACGCCGCACTGCCGGCCAAGACCAGCGCCTACCAACGCTGGGCGCAGCAATTGCAGGCCCATGCACTGACCCTCGAAGCGCAACTGCCGTACTGGCAGGCGCAGACCATGGCGGCGGATCTGCCCTGCGACAACCCTCATGGCGGCCTGCAGAACCGCCTGGGCCGCACCCTCGAAATCCGTCTCGACGCCGAGCACACCCGGCGACTCCTGCAGGATGCCCCGGCGGCCTATCGCACCCAGGTCAACGACCTGTTGCTGACCGCCCTGGCGCGGGTCATCAGCCGCTGGAGCCAGCAGCCTGCGGCGCTGATCCAATTGGAAGGTCATGGCCGCGAAGACCTGTTCGACGATCTCGACCTGAGCCGCACCGTCGGTTGGTTCACCAGTCTGTTCCCACTGCGCCTGCAGGCCGGCGGCGAGTTGTCGAGCGCCATCAAGGCAGTCAAGGAGCAACTGCGCGCCGTGCCGCACAAAGGCATCGGCTACGGCCTGCTGCGCTACCTCGGCACCCCGGCCGCGCGCCAAAGCCTGGCGAGCCAGGTCGCGCCGCGAATCACGTTCAACTACCTGGGCCAATTCGACCGCCAGTTCGATGCGTCGGCGCTGTTCGTCCCTTCGACGCAGGGCGGCGGTCAGGCCCAGGACCCCGAGGCCCCGCTGGCCAACTGGCTGACCGTGGAAGGGCAGGTGTACGGCGGTGAGTTGGCGTTGCGCTGGGGCTTCAGCAGCGACATGTACGACGTGGCGACCATCCAGCGTCTGGCGGACGAGTATGCCGTCGAACTCAAGGCCGTGATCGAACAATGCTGTGCCACGCCGGCCGGGCAGGTCACGCCGTCCGACTTCCCACTGGCGCGCCTGAGCCAGGCGCAACTGGAGGCGTTGCCCGTGGCGGGGCCGCAGATTGCCGATCTCTACCCGCTGTCGCCGATGCAGCAGGGCATGCTGTTCCATACCTTGTACGAGCCCCAGGCCCAGGCCTACATCAACCAATTGCGCCTGGATATCCAAGGCCTGGACCTGCTGGCCTTCGGGCGCGCCTGGCAGGCCGCTCTGGACCGCCATGACATCCTGCGCAGCAGCTTTCACTGGCTGGGCCTGGACAGTGCTCATCAACTGATCCAGCGTCAGGTCGACCTGCAGTTGCAGGTAATCGAAGACACGGGCGCCGACCTGGATGCATTGGCCGATGCTGAACGCGACAGGGGCTTTGCCCTCGACGCGGCGCCGCTGTTTCGCCTGATGCTGGTGCGCGGCGCCGGCAATGCGTGGCACCTGATTTTCACCAGTCACCACATCCTGATGGATGGCTGGAGTAACGCCCAATTGCTCGCCGAAGTGATCGCTCACTATGCCGGCCATGCAGTGCCTGCGCCGATGGGGCAGTTCCGCGCTTACCTCGGCTGGCTGCAGCAACAACCCAGCGGCGAAGCGTTCTGGAAAGCGGCCTTGGCACCTCTTGAGGCGCCGACTCTGCTGGCCGATGCGCTGCGTGTGCCCGTCAACGGCAGCGGCATGGCCGATTACCCCATGGTGCTGGACGCCGACTTCACCCGCGCCCTCGGCGAGTTCGCCCGCACTCATAAAATCACCCTCAATACCCTGCTGCAGGGGGCTTGGGCCTTGCTGTTGCAGCGCTATACCGGCCAGGCCTGCGTCGCCTTCGGCGCCACGGTCGCCGGGCGCTCGGCGCCGTTGCCGGGGATCGAGCAGCAGTTGGGCCTGTTTATCAATACGTTGCCGATGGTCAGCGCGGCGTCGCCGGCACAGTCGGCCGCCGATTGGCTCAGCGAGTTGCAAACCCTCAACTTGAGCCTGCGCGATCACGAACACGTACCGCTCTATGACATTCAAGGCTGGGCCGGCCAGCAGGGCGCGCTGTTCGACACGCTGCTGGTGTTCGAAAACTTCCCGGTAGCCGACGCCCTCAAGCAGGGTGCGCCCGCCGGGCTGACTTTCGGCCCGTTGCATAACCACGAGCGGACCCATTACCCGCTGACCCTGGGCATCGAGCTGGGCGCGAGCCTGCGTCTGGAGTTCAGCTACGACCGCGCGCGTTTCAGTGCCGAGCAAGTCAGCCGACTCGGCGCCAACCTGCGGCACCTGCTGGTGCAACTGCTCGCCGATGCCCGGGCACCGTTGGGCAGCCTGCACCTGCTGGCGCCCGACACCCGGCGCGAACTGCTCGCCTGCAGCCGATCGCCTGCCGCCGCGCAGTGCAGCGCGCGCGTGCACGAACGCATCGCCGTCCAGGCCGCCAGCACCCCTGACGCACTGGCAGTGCAGGCGGGCGATGTGCGGTTGAGCTACGCACAACTCAACGCGCGGGCCAACCGCCTGGCCCATCGTCTGCTGGCGCTTGGCGTCGGCCCTGGCCAGCGCGTGGGCCTGGCGTGCCGCCGGGGTCCGCAACTGATCGTCAGCCTGCTGGCTGTGCTCAAGAGCGGCGCGGCCTACGTGCCGCTGGACCCCAAATACCCCGCCGAACGCCTGGCCTATATGCTGGCCGACAGTCGCTTGAACCTGCTGCTCAGCGAAACCGGGCTGCTGGCCGACCTGCCGCTGCCCCAGGGCCTGACCCGCCTGGACTTCAGCGCCGAAGGGGCGGAGCTGGCGGGTTACCCGGCGGTCAATCCGCCCAACCATGCCGCTGCCGCCGACCTGGCCTATGTGATCTACACCTCCGGTTCCACCGGCCAACCCAAGGGCGTGGCCATCGATCATGCCGCCCTCGGCCAGTTCTGCGACAGCGCCTCGGTCTACAGCCAGTTGCGTCGCGATGATCGTGTGCTGCAGTTCGCCACGTTCAGCTTCGACGGGTTTGTCGAGCAGTGCTACCCGCCGCTGTGCAGGGGCGCGGCGCTGATCATGCGTGGTGATGAGTTGTGGGATGCCGGACAACTGGCGCGGGAAATCGTCGAGCAGGACGTGACCCTGGCCGACCTGCCCGCAGCATACTGGTACTTGTTGGCCAAGGAGTGCGCCATGGATGGCCGCACGCTGGGTAAGCTGCGCCAGGTGCATGTGGGCGGCGAGGCGATGTCGGTGGAAGGGCTGCGCGCCTGGCACGCCGCCGGACTGGGGCAGGTGCGCCTGGTTAATACCTACGGGCCGACCGAGGCCACGGTGGTGTCCAGCGTGCACACCTGCCACCTTGCGGATGCCAACGAAGCGTACGGCGTGCCGATTGGCCGCGCCACCGAAGGGCGCGCACTGTATGTGCTCGACAGTGCCTTCGACCTGCTCGGCGGTGAAGGCGTCGGCGAGCTGTGCATCGGCGCCGAAGCCGGCCTGGCCCAGGGCTACTTCGACCGCCCGGCGCTGACCGCCGAGCGCTTCCTTCCGGACCCGTTTTCCAGCACGCCGGGCGCGCGGCTCTACCGCAGCGCAGACCTGGCCCGCCGCAACGCAGCGGGTGACCTGGAGTATGTGGGGCGTATCGACCATCAAGTCAAAGTGCGCGGTTTCCGGATCGAAATGGGCGAGATCGAAGCTCACCTGCAGGCCCTGCCGCAGGTGCGCGAGGCCGCCGTGATCGCCCGGCCGAGCGCGACCGGTGCGCAGTTGGTCGCCTATGTGGTGCCCGCCCTGGCGCAGGCGCTGGATACCCAGGCCCTGGCGACGATCCTGCAACGGTCGCTGCCGGACTACATGGTGCCGGCGCATTGGGTAGTGCTCGACGCGCTGCCCCTGAACCCCAGCGGCAAACTCGATCGCCGCGCGTTGCCGGCCCCGGACCTGAGCCCATCGCGCCAGGCCTATCGCGCCGCGCAGACCGCGCTGCAGATGCAACTGGCCGCGATCTGGCAGGCAGTGCTGCAGGTCGAGGCGGTGGGGTTGGATGACCATTTCTTCGAGCGCGGCGGGCACTCCTTGCTGGCCACCCAGGTGATTTCCCGGGTGCGCCATGACCTTAAGCTGGAAGTACCGCTGCGCGTGCTGTTCGAACAGCCGACGCTGGAAGCGTTTGCCGTGGCGTGCGCGGGCGTGCAGGCCGATACCGCGCCGCCGATGGTTGCGGTGTCGCGTGAGCGGCCGCTGGCGCTGTCCTATGCCCAGGAGCGGCAATGGTTCCTGTGGCAACTGGACCCGACCAGCGCAGCCTACCATGTGCCGATGGCCCTGCACCTGCGTGGCCAGCTGGATACTCCGGCGCTGGAGCGCGCGTGCCTG
Source organism: Pseudomonas sp. lyk4-R2A-8 (assembly GCF_030209095.1). Classification (NCBI taxonomy): domain Bacteria; kingdom Pseudomonadati; phylum Pseudomonadota; class Gammaproteobacteria; order Pseudomonadales; family Pseudomonadaceae; genus Pseudomonas; species Pseudomonas sp. lyk4-R2A-8. The sequence continues at coordinate 11,761 of NZ_JARVSS010000038.1, read as the reverse complement.
GCCCTGGTGCAGCGGCATGAACCGTTGCGCACGACGTTTCGGGAGGCGGGCGAGCAGGTGTGGCAAGTCATCCACCCGCAGGCTGGGGTTGCAGTCGAACACCAGCGCGTTGCGCCGGCGTCGCTCGCACACAGCGTCGCGCAGGAAATTCAACGGCCCTTTGACCTGGTCGATGGTCCGTTGATGCGCGTCAAACTGCTGCAAGTCGACCCCGATCACCACGTGCTGGTAATCACCCAACACCACATCATTTCCGATGGCTGGTCGATGCAGGTGATGGTCGACGAACTGCTCGCGTTGTATCAGGGCCAGGCCCTATTACCGGCGCTGCCGCTTCAGTATGCCGACTACGCCGCGTGGCAACGCGACTGGATGGCGGCCGGCGAAAAGCAACGTCAACTCGATTACTGGTGCCGCCGCCTGGGCAGCGAACACGCGCTGCTGGAACTGCCGCTGGACCATCCGCGCCCGGCGGTGCAGAGCCATCGCGGCGCTCGGCGACAGGTGCCGCTCGACCGCGCGCTGGTGGCCGATCTCAAGGCCCTCGCACAGCGTCAGGACGTTACTCTGTTTGTGCTGTTGCTGGCCGCGTTCCAGGCGTTGATGCACCGCTACAGCGGCCAATCCGAGATTCGCGTGGGCGTGCCGATCGCCAACCGCAATCGCCTGGAAACCGAGCGTCTGATCGGCTTCTTCGTCAACACCCAGGTGTTGCAGGCCCAGGTGCAGGGGCAGATGGGGTTCGACCGGTTGCTGGCCCAGGTCAAGCAGCGCGCGCTGGAAGCCCAGGCCCATCAGGATCTGCCGTTCGAGCAACTGGTGGAGGCCCTGCAACCGCAGCGCAGCCTGAGCCACAACCCGCTGTTCCAGGTGATGTTCAATCATCAGGACAGCCTGCGCGCCGGCCCGCCGCAGTTGCCCGGCCTGGAACTGCAGCCGTTGGACTGGGCCGGTCACACGACCCAGTTCGACCTGAACCTGGAAACCGAGGAGTCGGCTGCCGGGCTCTGGGCGTCGCTCACGTACGCCACCGATCTGTTCGACGCGGCCACCATCGAGCGCCTGGCCGAACATTGGCAGAACCTGCTGCGCGCGGTCGTGCGCGATGTCTCCCAGGCCGTGGACGACCTGGCGATACTCAGCGCGCCTCAATGGCAGCAGAGCATCGAGGACTGGAATCACAGCGCGGTCGACTACCCACGGACGCAGTGTGTGCATCAGTTGTTCGAAGCCAAGGCCCAGGCACAGCCGGCGGCCATCGCGCTGCAGTTCAATGACGAGGCACTGAGCTACGGTGAACTCAATCGTCGCGCCAACCGCCTGGCCCATCGCCTGATCGCCGCCGGCGTCGGCCCGGACGTGCTGGTGGCGGTGCATGTGGAGCGCTGCGCGGAGATGGTGGTCAGCCTGCTGGCGACCCTCAAGGCCGGTGGCGCCTATGTGCCGCTGGACCCGCAATTCCCGGCGCAACGCCTGGCCTTTATGCTGCAAGACAGCCACGCCCGGGTGTTGTTGACCCAGGCGCACTTGCACGATCGCCTGGCGCAATCCCAGGGCCTGCAGGTGGTGCTGGTCGACGACGCCGGCGGTGCCGAACACAACCCGACGGTTCACGTCACACCGCAACACCTGGCCTACGTGATCTACACCTCGGGCTCCACCGGCAAGCCCAAGGGCGTGATGGTGCGACACGAGGCCCTGTGCAGTTTTACCTGCGGCATGGCCGGCACGCTGGAAATTGCGGCCGACGCGCGAATGCTGTCGCTGACCACGTTCTCGTTCGACATTTTTGCCCTGGAGCTGTACGTGCCGTTGAGCGTCGGCGCCACGCTGCTGTTGGGCGAACAGGCCCTGGCGCTCGATCCCGAGGCGATCCTCGACCTGGCGCACTCCCAGCGCGCCAACGTGCTGCAAGCCACGCCATCGACGTGGCGCATGTTGCTGGAAAGCCCGCGCGCGCCTCTGCTGCGCGGCATCAAGAGCCTGTGCGGCGGTGAAGCGTTGTCGGCCGATCTGGCCCAGCGCCTGCTCGACCTGCAGGGCCCGGTGTGGAACCTGTATGGCCCCACCGAAACCACCATCTGGTCGGCGGCGCATCGCCTGCTGCAGGCGCAGCCGTTTATTGGACGGCCCATCGCCAACACCCAGCTGTTCATCCTCAATGCCGGGCTGTCGCCCAACCCGGTCGGTGCCCCTGGCGAACTGCTGATCGGCGGGGCGGGCCTGGCACGCGGTTACCATGCGCGGCCGGCGCTGACGGCTGAACGCTTTGTGCCCAACCCCTATGGTGCGCCGGGCGAACGCCTGTATCGCACCGGCGATCTGGCGCGCTATCGCGCCGACGGCGTGGTGGCGTATATCGGCCGGGTCGATCATCAGGTCAAGGTGCGGGGCTTCCGTATCGAACTCGGTGAAATCGAAGCGTGCCTGCGCGATCTCGAGGCCGTGCGCGAGGCCGTGGTGCTGGCCGATAACGACCGTCTGATCGCTTATCTGGTGACGGCGACGCCGCAGCCGGCCGAGGTTTATAAGGCAGCGTTGCGCACGCGTTTGCCGGACTACATGGTGCCCGCGCACCTGGTCTTCCTCGACAGCCTGCCTCTGACCCCCAACGGCAAGCTCGACCGCAAAGCGCTGCCCAAGGCTGACGCCGGTCTGTCGGGCGGTGCCTACGTCGCACCGGTGACCGCACGCCAGCAGACAATCGCGGCGATCTGGGCTGAGGTGCTGGAACTGCCTCGGGTGAGCCTGGACGATCACTTCTTCGAATCGGGTGGGCACTCATTACTGGCCACTCGCGTGGTCTCGCGGGTGCGTCAGGCGCTGGGGGTGGAAGTGGCGCTCAAGCGGCTGTTCGAACAGCCCGTGCTGAGTGACTTCGTAAATGCACTGGGCGAGGAGGGCGTACGCGCTCCGGCGTTGCTGCCCGCCGACCGCCAGCAGCCATTACCGCTGTCCTACGCCCAGGAACGCCAGTGGTTCCTTTGGCAACTGGATCCGCAAAGCGCGGCGTACCACATCCCCAGTGCCTTGCGTTTGAAAGGCGCGCTGGACCTGGCTGCGCTGCAACGCAGTTTCGACGCCTTGCTGGCGCGGCATGAAAGCCTGCGCACCCATATACACCAGGACGCCGCCGGCACTGTGCAAGTAATCGAGGCGCGGGTGCGGATTGAAATCGAGCGGGTCGATATCGATGAAGCCGCGCTCACGGCACGGGTCGCCGAGACCGTCGCACGGCCGTTCGACCTGCTGCGTGGGCCGCTGCTGCGCGTGCAATTGCTGCGCCTGGCGGCGCAGGAGCATGTGCTGGTGCTGGTGCAGCACCATATCGTCTCCGATGGCTGGTCGATGCAACTGCTGGTCGAGGAGCTCGTTCAGCTGTATGCCACCTTCAGCCAGGGCCATACCGCGCAGTTGCCGGCATTGCCGATCCAGTACGCAGATTACGCCGTGTGGCAGCGCGGCTGGATGGACGCAGGCGAGAAAGACCGCCAACTGGCGTACTGGCGCGAGCAGTTGGGCGGCGTGCAGCCGGTGCTGGAGTTGCCGTTTGACTATCAGCGCCCGGCGCTGCCAAGCCATCGCGGCGCGCGCCTGAGCGTTGCGCTGTCGGGCCCGCTGCTGGCGGGCCTGCGCAGCCTCGCGCAACGCAGTGCAGCGACCTTGCCGATGGTGTTGCTGGCGTCCTACCAAGCCTTGCTGCACCGTTACAGTGGCCAGGAAGATGTGCGCATCGGCGTGCCGATTGCCAACCGCAATCGCCTGGAAACCGAAGGGCTGATCGGCTTTTTCGTCAATACCCAGGTGCTCAAGGCCGATGTCCATGGGCAAATGAGCGTGGCGCAGCTGTTGCAACAGACTCGTCAGCGTTCCCTGGAAGCTCAGGCCCATCAGGACCTGCCGTTCGAGCAACTGGTGGAAGCCTTGCAGCCTGAACGCAGCATGAGCCTCAGCCCGCTGTTCCAAGTGATGTTCAACCACCGCATGAGCGCTGCCGAGCGCCATCTGCAGCGCCTCACCGAATTGGAGGTCGACGTACTGAGCTGGGACGAACACGTGGCCCAGTTCGACCTGGCGCTGGACGTGGAAGAAAGTTCGACCCTGCTGCGTGCTTCCCTGAGCTACGCGACTGACCTGTTTGCCCCTGCAACCATTGAGCGCATGGCCAGCCACTGGCTGAATCTGTTGCAAGCGATGGTGGCCGACCCGCAGCAAAGCCTGAGCCAATTGAACCTGCTGGACGCCAGCGAGCGGCAGCAGATCCTGGCGTTGTGGGACCGCACCGATTCCGGTTTCTCGTCCCGGCGCCTGGTGCATGAGTTGTTCGCCGATCGTGCGCGGGAAAATCCCGGCGCCGTGGCGGTGAAATTCGCTACGCAGACCCTCACCTATGGCGAGCTGGACAGCCAGGCCAATCGCCTGGCCCACGCCCTGATCGCCCGTGGCGTCGGCGCGGAAGTGCGCGTAGCCATCGCCATGCCGCGCAGTGCCGAGAGCATGGTGGCGTTCCTGGCGGTCATGAAAGCCGGTGGTGTGTATGTGCCGCTGGATATCGAATACCCGCGCGACCGCCTGCTGTACATGCTCCAGGATAGCCGTGCGCAGTTGCTGCTGACTCACAGCAGCGCGTTGCCGCAGTTGCCGATGGTCGAGGGTTTGCAAACACTGGCTATCGACCATACCGACGCCTGGGCCGATCAACGCGCCACCGCGCCAGACGTCGCACTGGACGGCGACAACCTGGCCTACGTGATCTACACCTCCGGCTCCACCGGCCTGCCCAAAGGCGTGGCGGTGGCGCACGGCCCGTTGGTGGCGCATATCATCGCCACCGGCGAGCGCTACGAAACCGGCCCCAACGACTGCGAGCTGCACTTTATGTCGTTCGCTTTCGACGGCTCCCACGAAGGCTGGATGCACCCGCTGATCAACGGCGCCAGCGTGCTGATCCGCGACGACAGCCTTTGGTTGCCGGAGTACACCTACGAGCAGATGCACCGCCACCACGTGACCATGGCGGTGTTCCCGCCGGTGTACCTGCAACAGCTGGCCGAGCATGCCGAGCGCGACGGCAACCCGCCGAATGTACGCGTGTACTGCTTTGGCGGCGATGCGGTGGCCCAGGCCAGCTATGACCTGGCCTGGCGCGCGCTCAAACCGACCTACCTGTTCAACGGCTACGGCCCGACCGAAACCGTGGTCACGCCGTTGCTATGGAAGGCCCGCCGAGGCGACCCCTGCGGCGCGGTGTATGCGCCGATCGGCACGTTGCTGGGCAACCGCAGCGGCTACGTCCTGGACGCGCAACTCAACCTGCAACCGATCGGCGTGGCCGGCGAGCTGTACCTGGGCGGCGAGGGCGTGGCGCGCGGTTATCTGGACCGCCCGGCGCTGACCGCCGAACGCTTTGTGCCGGACCCGTTCGGCAAGCCCGGCAGCCGCGTATACCGCAGCGGCGACCTGACCCGTGGCCGCCCGGATGGCGTGGTGGATTATCTGGGTCGCGTTGATCATCAGGTGAAAATCCGGGGCTTCCGTATCGAGCTGGGCGAGATCGAAGCGCGCCTGCGCGAACAGGACAGCGTCGGCGAAACCGTGGTGGTGGCCCACGACGGCCCGTCCGGTAAACAACTGGTGGCCTATGTGGTGCCGACCCGTGCCACCGACGACAGCGCATTGCGCGACACCCTGCGCCGCGCCCTGAAAGCGCGCCTGCCGGATTACATGGTGCCCACGCACTTTATGTTCCTGGCGCAGATGCCCCTGACCCCCAACGGCAAGCTCGACCGCAAGGGCCTGCCGGAGCCGGACGTGAGCCTGATGCAACAGGCCTACGTAGCCCCCGAAACCGAACTGGAGCAGCAGATCGCCGCGATCTGGGCCCAGGTGCTGCACCTGCCCCAGGTGGGACTCAACGACAACTTCTTCGAGGTGGGCGGGCATTCGCTGCTGGCAATCCAGATCACCTCGCGGGTGCAGGCCGAGCTGGGCCTGGACGTGCCGCTGGTGGAAGTGTTCCAGACCGAAACCCTGCGTGCCTATGTCCAGGCCGCAGCCACCTTCCGTGCCGGCAGCGCGGAAGATTTTGACGACCTTCGTGACTTCTTGAGCGAACTAGAGGCGATTTGACCCATGCTTTCCAACCCTAATATCGATCTGGTCTCGCGCTTTCTTCGCCTGCCGCTGGAACAGCGCCAGCAGTTTTATCAGCGCCTGCAAAGTCGCGGCATGAGCTTTGCCCAACTGCCGATAGCCGCGGTTCGCGAGGCCGGCCAATACCTGCCGCTGTCTTATGCCCAGGAACGTCAGTGGTTCCTGTGGCAACTGGACCCGCACAACAGCACTTATCACATCCCAGGTGCCCTGCGCTTGCAGGGGCACCTGGACCTGCCAGCCCTGCAACGCAGTTTCGATACGCTGTTGGCCCGACATGAAAGCCTGCGCACGCATCTGGTTCAGGACGGCGAGCACCTGCTGCAGACCGCAGCGCCCGAGGCGCGCATTTACATCCAGTGCGACAGTGTCAGCGAACAAACCCTGATGGCAAGGGTTGCCGAGGACGTCGCGCGGCCCTTCGATCTGCAGCAGGGCCCGCTGCTACGCGTCAGCCTGCTGCAACTGGCGGCGGATGAGCATGTGCTGGTGCTGGTGCAGCACCATATCGTTTCCGACGGCTGGTCGATGCAGGTGATGGTCGAGGAACTGGTGCAGCTATATGCCGCTTACAGCCAGGGCCAGGACCTGGCATTGCCTGAGCTGCCGATCCAGTACGCCGATTACGCACTGTGGCAGCGGCGGTGGATGGAGGCGGGTGAAAAAGCCCGGCAACTGGCGTACTGGCAGGCGCTGCTGGGGGGCGAGCAACCCGTACTGGAACTGCCTCTGGATCATCCTCGTCCGGCACGGCAAAGCCATCGAGGCGCGGGCCTGCAGGTCCACCTCGGTGCGCAGCGGGTGACAGCGCTCAAGCGCCTGGCGCAGCAAGAAGGCGTGACGTTGTTCATGCTGTTGCTGGCGTCCTTCCAGACCCTGCTGTTTCGCTACAGCGGCCAGGCGGATATTCGCATCGGCGTGCCGACCGCCAACCGCAATCGGGTCGAAACCGAGCGGTTGATCGGCTTTTTCGTCAATACTCAGGTGCTCAAGGCCGACCTCGACGGGCAGATGACGTTTACGCAACTGCTGCAGCAGACCAAGCAACGCGCCCTGCAAGCCCAGGCGCACCAGGATCTGCCGTTCGAACAGTTGGTGGTGGCGTTGCAGCCCGAGCGCAGCTTGAGTCACAACCCGCTGTTCCAAGTGATGTTCAACCACCAGACCGATGCCCAGGGCGGGCGCGGCGGCCAACAGTTACCCGGCCTGCGTGTGACTGAGCTGGAGTGGGACAGCCCCACCACCCATTTCGACCTGAGCCTGGACACCCATGAGTCCGCCGAAGGCATCTGGGCCGCGCTGACCTATGCCACTGACCTGTTCGACGCAACCACTATCGAGCGCCTGGCGCAGCACTGGCAACACCTGCTCGAGGCGCTGGTGAACGAGCCCGGCAACCGTCTGAGTGCGTTGCCGATGCTGGGCACAGCCGAGCACCAGGTGCTGCTGCGGGACTGGAACGCCCCGGCCACCGTCGGCAGCTTGCAGGCCGTGCATCATCTGTTCGAGGCCCAGGCCTTCCGGCAGCCTGAACGCCAGGCTCTGGTCCTCGACGAGCAGGCTCTCAGCTATGGCGAGCTGAACCGCCAGGCCAACCGATTGGCGCACTATCTGATCGCCCAGGGCGTTGGCCCGGAAGTGTTGGTGGGGATCGCGGTCGAGCGCTCGTTGGCCATGGTGGTCAGCCTGTTGGCGGTGCTCAAGGCCGGCGGCGCCTACGTGCCGCTCGACCCCGATTATCCCCGCGAGCGCCTGGTGCATATGCTCCAGGACAGTGGCGTACAGAGGGTGCTGACTCACTCGCACCTGCGTCAGCGTCTGCCGCTGCCGCACGGGGTGACCGCCCTGGATATCGACCAGGCCGAGGCGCAATTGGCGCACTTTGGCGAGCACAACCCCGCAGTCACGTTCGAACCCCACAGCCTCGCGTACGTGATCTATACCTCGGGCTCCACCGGCAAGCCCAAGGGCGTGGCCATCAGTCATGCGGCACTCAGTGAGTTCGCCGGTATCGCGGCCGAGTATTCGCGCCTGGTGCCGCAGGACCGAGTGTTGCAGTTCGCCACCCTGAACTTCGACGGTTTTGTCGAGCAGCTGTACCCGGCCCTGACCCTTGGCGCCACCGTGGTGCTGCGCGGCCCGCAACTGTGGGACGGTGCGCAGCTGTATCGCCAGATCATCGACCAGGGCATTACCCTGGCCGACTTGCCGACAGCTTATTGGAAGTTATTCCTGCACGACTGCCTGGCGGCCGGGCCACGTTCTTACGGTGCCTTGCGCCAGGTCCATATCGGCGGCGAAGCCATGCCGCTGGACGGCCCGGCCCTGTGGCGCCAGGCCGGGCTGGGGGCCGTACGCCTGCTCAATACCTATGGGCCGACCGAAGCCACGGTGGTCTCAAGCACCCTCGACTGCAGCGCCGACAACGTTGTGATTGGCAACAGCGCCAGCCCTATCGGCCGGGCGTTGCGCGGTCGTGGCCTGTATGTGCTCGACGGCAACCTCAATCTGTTGCCGATCGGCGCGGTAGGCGAGTTGTATATCGCCAGTGCCAGCGGCTTGGCCCGCGCTTACCTGCAACGGCCGGACCTGACCGCCGAGCGCTTTGTCGCCGACCCGTTCAGCCGCCTGGGCGAGCGTCTGTACCGCACCGGCGACCTGGCGCGTTACCGCGCCGATGGCGTGATCGAGTATGTCGGGCGGGCCGATCATCAAGTCAAAATCCGCGGCTTCCGCATCGAGCTGGGTGAAATCGAAGCGTTGCTGCTGGCGCAGGACCCGGTGCGCGAAGCGTTGCTGCTGGCAGCCGATAACCAACTGGTGGCGTACCTGGTGCCGACGCAGCCCTTATCTGCCGCGCAGCAGGTTGAAGTCGCCGAGCAGCTCAAGGCCAGCCTGCGCGATCAGTTGCCGGATTACATGGTGCCGGCCCATCTGATCTTCCTCGAACGCATGCCGTTGAACCCCAACGGCAAGCTCGACCGCCAGGCGCTGCCCAAGGCTGATGCGACGTCCATGCAGCCGGCGTGGCAGGCGCCGGTGACGCCCCTGCAGCAGCAGGTAGCAGCCATCTGGGCGTCTATCCTGGGCATGGAGCGCATTGGCCTGAACCAGCACTTCTTCGAATCCGGTGGGCATTCGTTGCTGGCGATGCAGGTGGTCTCGCGCGTTCGCAGCGAGCTGAACCTGGAGGTGCCGCTCAAGACGCTGTTCGAGCAGCCGCGCCTGGAGGGGTTTGTCGCCGCGCTCGACGCGCAGGCCCCTGCTGTATCAACAGCACCGCCGCTGGTCGCGGCCCCACGCGACCAACCGTTGCCGCTGTCCTATGCTCAGGAGCGCCAGTGGTTTCTCTGGCAGTTGGAGCCGCAGAGTGCGGCGTACCACATCCCCAGCGCCCTGCGTTTGAAAGGCACGTTGGATGTGCCGGCGCTGCAACGCAGCTTCGACGCCCTGCTGGCGCGCCATGAAAGCCTGCGCACCCATTTGCGCCAAGAGCACGCGCGTACGGTTCAAGTGATTGAACCGCGCAGGGCGCTGCAGATTGCCCGTGCCGATGTCGATGAGGAAGCGCTCAAGGCCTGGATCGAGGCCGAGATCGCGCAGCCCTTCGATCTGCAACAAGGGCCGTTGATGCGCGTGTCGTTGCTGCGCTTGGCCGAGGATGAGCATGTGCTGGTGCTGGTGCAGCACCATATCGTTTCCGATGGCTGGTCAATGCAAGTGCTGGTCGAGGAACTGGTGCAATTGTATGCCGCCTGCAGCCATGGCCAGACCCCGCAACTGCCGGCGTTGCCGATCCAGTACGCCGACTACGCCGTGTGGCAGCGTCACTGGATGGACGCGGGCGAGAAAGACCGCCAACTGGCGTACTGGCGCGACAGGCTCGGCGGCGAGCAGAGCGTGCTGGAGTTGCCGTTCGACCACCCACGCCCGGCGGTGCAGAGCCACCGTGGTGCGCGCCTGGCCTTCGAACTGGCGCCGACGCTGACCCGCGACCTCAAGGCCCTGGCCCAGCAGCAAGGCGTGACCGTGTTCATGCTGTTGCTGGCATCGTTCCAGACCTTGCTGCACCGCTACAGCGGCCAGGCGCAAATCCGCGTCGGCGTGCCGATTGCCAACCGCAATCGCAGCGAGACCGAGCGACTGATCGGCTTCTTCGTCAACACCCAGGTGCTCACGGCGGACATTGATGGCCAGATGAGCGTCACACAATTGCTGCAGCAGACCCGGCAACGGGCACTTGAAGCCCAGGCCCATCAGGACTTGCCCTTTGAACAACTGGTAGAAGCACTGCAGCCCGAGCGCAGCCTGAGCCATAACCCGCTGTTCCAGGTCATGTTCAACCACCAGACCGATGTGGGTCAGGCTCAAGCGCAGCACCAGTTGCCGCACCTGCGCGTCGAAGGGCTTGAATGGGCAAGCAAGACTGCGCATTTCGACCTGGACCTGGATATTCAGGAGTCCACCGAAGGCATTTGGGCCACTTTGGGGTATGCCCTGGACCTGTTTGAAGCCGGCACCGTGCAACGCATGGCGCGTCACTGGCAGCATCTGTTGCAGGCGATGGTGGCCGACCCGCAGCAAAGCCTGAGCCAATTGAACCTGCTGGACGCCCACGAGCGGCAGCAGATCCTGGCGTTGTGGGACCGCACCGATTCCGGCTTCTCGTCCCGACGCCTGGTGCATGAGTTGTTCGCCGATCGTGCGCGGGAAAATCCCGGCGCCGTGGCGGTGAAATTCTCTACGCAGACCCTCACCTATGGCGAGCTGGACAGCCAGGCCAATCGCCTGGCCCACGCCCTGATCGCCCGTGGCGTCGGCGCGGAAGTGCGCGTAGCCATCGCCATGCCGCGCAGTGCCGAGAGCATGGTGGCGTTCCTGGCGGTCATGAAAGCCGGTGGTGTGTATGTGCCGCTGGATATCGAATACCCGCGCGACCGCCTGCTGTACATGCTGCAGGATAGCCGTGCGCAGTTGCTGCTGACTCATTCGTCGGTGCAACAACGCTTGCCGATCCCGGACGGCTTGCATGTTCTTGCAATCGATCAGACACAGGTCTGGTCCGACAACCGCGCCACCGCGCCAGACGTCGCACTGGACGGCGACAACCTGGCCTACGTGATCTACACCTCCGGCTCCACCGGCCTGCCCAAGGGCGTGGCGGTGGCGCACGGCCCGTTGGTGGCGCATATCATCGCCACCGGCGAGCGCTACGAAACCGGCCCCGACGACTGCGAGCTGCACTTTATGTCGTTCGCCTTCGACGGCTCCCACGAAGGCTGGATGCACCCGCTGATCAACGGCGCCAGCGTGCTGATCCGCGACGACAGCCTATGGTTGCCGGAGTACACCTACGAGCAGATGCACCGCCACCACGTGACCATGGCGGTGTTCCCGCCGGTGTACCTGCAACAGCTGGCCGAGCATGCCGAGCGCGACGGCAACCCGCCGAATGTACGCGTGTACTGCTTTGGCGGCGATGCAGTGGCCCAGGCCAGCTATGACCTGGCCTGGCGCGCGCTCAAACCGACCTACCTGTTCAACGGCTACGGGCCGACCGAAACCGTGGTCACGCCGTTGCTATGGAAGGCCCGCCGAGGCGACCCCT
>NZ_JARVSS010000027.1:0-35621 GCF_030209095.1 Pseudomonas sp. lyk4-R2A-8 | reverse complement strand
GGATCAGTCACAGATGTATCAACTGACCCACCCTCATCGGGGGCAAGCCTCCTCCCACAGGAGATTTATGCAGGTTTTAGAACGAGTTATATCAACTCAGCAGCCCGGTGCTGACCGCCACGATCAGGAACACCCCCAGCAGCGCGCGGTAGATCACGAAGGGCCAGGTGGAGAACCGCTCCAGGAATTTCATCAGGCCCCAGATGGCAAAGAACGCCGAGATGCTGGCAACCACCAGGCCGAACAGCAGATGTGGCCAGGCGTGGGCGGGCAGGTCGGCGTGCAACAACACCCACAGCTCCTTCAAACCGGCAAGGGCGATGGCGGGTAACCCCAGCAGGAAGGAAAAGCGTGCGGCTTCTTCGCGTTTGAAGTTGAGGAACAGCGCGGCGGTCAAGGTAGAACCGGAACGTGATACGCCTGGAATCAAAGCGCCAATCTGTGCGACGCCCACGATCAACGCATCACGCAGGCGCATCTGGCTGACCTCGCGGGTATGCCGCGCACGCAACTCGGCCACCGCCAGCAACACCGCCATGACGACGCAGGAAATACCAATCACCATCAACCCGCGCAATGGTGAGTTGCAGGTATTCAGTGTCGACGACAAGGCCAGGCCGGCAATCCCTATCGGGATGGTCGCCAATACAATCGCCACGGCCAGCTTGAACCATTGATCGTTATAGTCACCCCGGCGCACCGCATTGATGCTGCCCGTGGTCACCTGGCGTACATCGCGCCAGAAATAACTCACCACCGCTGCCAGCGCCGCCAACTGCATGGCTGCCGAAAATGCCGAGCCGGGGTCCTGCCAGCCGAGCAGGGCGGGTATTACGCGCATATGGGCGGTGGAGGAGACCGGCAACAGTTCAGTAATGCCCTGGACCACGCCCAGGATGAAGATCTGCAGGTAATCCAGGGAGGCGAAGCCCACATCCAGGCCGGCGGTACAGACGTTGCTCAAAGTGCGTGTCCTTGAAAAAGTGGCGAACCGGCGAAGTTTATTCGAAATGTTTCAAGAATTCGGCCGAGGCCATGGCTAACTGCAATCCGTTCAGCCAGTAGAAAGGTTCGCCGCGCTCTTGGCCGCTGCCGGTGTTTTGTGAACAATGGCGCCCTGTTTTTTCTGATCGAGCGCCCCATGCCTGAAACCACCGTGGAATTGATCCAGACCGGCCCCGAAGAAGCCGAGCTGATCCGCAATCTCTACCAGTACTACGCCTATGAGTCCTCGGACTGGGAACAGGAAGATGTCGAGGCCGACGGCCGCTTCTACATCCACGACGAACACCTGGCCCGCTACTGGCAAGACCCGCAATGGAGCGCCAACCTGCTGCTGGTCGACGGCTATATCGCCGGCTTCCTGCTGATCGAAGGGTGTGAGTTACCGGGCATCGAGGCCCTGGAACTGGCCGACCTGTTTATCCTCAAGCGCTACCGCCGCAAAGGCATCGGGCGCGCCATTGCCACCCAGGTGCTGTGCAGCGGCGAGGCGGATTGGCTGGTGCGGTTTTATGATCAGGACGAAGTGTCCCAGGCGTTCTGGCGCGCGGTGCTGGATAACCTGCCGCGTCCGGTGCAAGCCCTGGAGCTGGCGGATGATCCGCAGTTGATGAGTTACCGGGTTACGCGGGCGGTGCTGCATTAAACGTTTGTTGCATCGCCTGCGGCGGCTGTCCGAACGCCCTTAGAAATGCCTGGCGCATGCGCTCGCGATCACCGAAGCCGGTCTCGCGCGCCACCACTTCCACCGGGTGCCGGCTGGTTTCCATCATTGCCCGGGCGGCTTCCACCCGCAGAGCTTCGATGGCCTTGGCCGGGGTTTGCCCGGTTTCCTCGCGGAATACCCGACTGAACTGACGCGGGCTCAACCGTGCAACCTCGGCCAACGCCTCCACGGACAGGTCGTGGGTCAGGTTCTCGCGGGCGTAGGCCAGGGCCAGCTGCACGCGATCGGATTTGGGGTCCAGTTCCAGCAGCGCCGACAACTGCGACTGCTCGCTGCCACGGCGCTGGGCGATCACCAGCTTGCGTGCGATGCGCCGGGCGAGGTCGACGCCCAGGTCGTTCTCCACCATGGCCAGGGCCATGTCGACGCCGGCGCTCATGCCGGCGCCGGTCCAGACCTGGCCGTCCACTACAAACAGTTTGTCGTCTTCCAGGCGGATGTCCGGGTAGCGTTTGCGAAAGGCCGGCGCGTGAATCCAGTGCGTGGTGGTGCGCTTGCCCGCCAGCAGGCCGGCCTCGGCCAGCACGAAGATGCCCATGCACAGCGAGGCCACGCGCCGCGATTGCGCGGACGCGGCCTTGACCATATCCAGCAGATTGGCCTCCGGCAGACGGAATTCCAGGTAACCGCTGACGATCAGCGTGTCGTAGCCCTGTGCCCGAATCGGCGAGGTATTTACCGAAAACCCCTGGGAGGTCATCACCGCGCCGCCGCTTTCCGATACCAGATGAAACTCATAGGCCGGCTCGCCGCGCAGCAGGTTCGCGCACTCGAACACCGAGCCCAGGCTGAGGCTCAGGGACTGGAAGTTCGGGTAAACCATCAGCGCAACGCTGTGCATCGTTATTTCTCCAAGGGGCGCGGGAGGTGGGATTGTCGGCGTGTGCCGGGTAAACGGCAACTGGCGTAGCGCTATGTCCGAAATCCTTGCGGATCTGACATTGTGAGACGCCGGCCCGCCTCCTACCATGGCTCCACGCACTAGACGACTGGTCTAATCGCAAGGAGCCAAGCATGCACAACCCAAGTAAAAGCGCGCGCCGCACGATTCTGGAGACCGCGCAAGCGATCGTCGGCCGTAAGGGTTTTTCCGCGGTTGGGCTCAATGAAATCCTGCAGAGCGCCGACGTGCCCAAAGGCTCGTTCTACCACTACTTCGGTTCCAAGGACGCGTTCGGCGTGGTGTTGCTCGACACCTACTTCGACCACTACGTGCACGGCATGCAGCAGTTATTCGACCAGCCGGGGCTTAGCCAGCACGCCAAATTGATGCGCTATTGGCAAGCCTGGATCGACAACCAGACCGGCTGCACCGATGCGGGCAAATGCCTTGCGGTCAAACTCGGCGCCGAGGTGTCAGACCTGTCAGAGCCGATGCGCCTGGCGTTGCAACGTGGCACGTCACGCACCATCGCGTTGCTGGCGGTGGCGCTGCAACGCGGGATTGACGACGGCTCCCTGAGTTTCACACAGCCCCCGCAGCACCTGGCCCAGCGTCTTTATGCGCTGTGGTTGGGCAGCAGCGTCATGAGCAAGATCACCCGTACACCGGCGCCGTTCGACGAGGCGCTCTGGCTGACCCAACAGCTGTTGGGCGGCCCCGAACACACCGATAACCACACCGATCGAGGCACTGGAAAATGAAAGTATTAATGGTACTGACCTCCCACGACCAGCTCGGCGATACCGGGCGCAAGACCGGCTTCTGGCTCGAAGAGTTTGCCGCGCCGTATTACGTGTTCAAGGACGCCGGCGCCGAGCTGGTGCTGGCATCCCCAGCCGGTGGCCAGCCGCCGCTGGACCCGGTCAGCGATGCGCCGGATGCACAAACCGAGCAGACCCGCCGTTTCGCCGCCGACCCCGCCGCCCAACAGGCGCTGGCCAACACGGTCAAGCTGGACTCGGTCAATGCCGCCGACTTCGACACGGTGTTCTACCCAGGCGGCCACGGCCCTCTGTGGGACCTGGCGGAGTCGCCGACCTCCATCGCGCTGATCGAGGCCTTCGAGCGCGCCGGCAAGCCCATCGGGTTCGTCTGCCATGCGCCGGGTGCGTTGCGCCACGTCAAGGCAGTCAATGGCGAGCCGCTGGTCAAGGGGCGTCGCGTCACCGGTTTCTCCAACTCCGAAGAAGCTGCCGTGGGCTTGACCGAGGTGGTGCCGTTCCTGATTGAAGATGATTTCAAGAAGCTCGGCGGCCGCTACGAGAAGGGGGCCGACTGGTCATCCTTCGTGCTTGAAGACGGCCTGTTGATCACCGGCCAGAACCCGGCCAGCTCCGCCGATGTGGCCAAGGCCCTGCTGAAACTCACCGCTTAAGTTAACCCCCCTCACGCTGTATTCATTGGCGACTCCAACGAGTCGCCAATGCTTGTGTTCGCCTTGAATTTGGAATATCGCAATGACTGACAGTCTCTTGAACACCCCGGTAAAGCTCGGGCATCACACGTTGAACAACCGCGTCGTGCTGCCGCCCCTGACCCGCCAGCGCAGCGCGCAACCCGGCGACATTCCCACCGCGCTGATGGCCGAATATTACCGCCAGCGTGCCGGCGCCGGATTCATGGTCAGCGAAGGCACCCAGATCGAACCACGCGGCCAGGGCTATGCGTGGACGCCGGGTATCTACTCACCGGCCCAGATCGATGGTTGGCGCAAGGTGACCGATGCGGTGCATGCCGACGGCGGGGTGATCTTCGCCCAACTGTGGCATGTAGGGCGTGTGTCCCATAACGCCTTGCAGCCGGACGGTGCGGCTCCGGTGGCCCCGTCCGCGCTGCCGGCCTTGCAGGCCAAAGCCTTTATCGAAACCGGGCCGGGCGTCGGCGAGCTGAAGCAACCGCCGGTGCCGCGCGCCTTGAGCGTGCTGGAAATCGAAGCGTTGGTCGGCCAGTACGCGCAGGCTGCGCGCAACGCGCTGGATGCCGGTTTTGATGGGGTGGAGATCCACTCGGCCAACGGTTACCTGGTCAACCAGTTCATCTCGGCCCATTCCAACACCCGTGACGACGAATACGGCGGTTCGCTGCACAACCGCCTGCGCTTCCTGCGCGAGATCGTCGAAGCAGTGTGCAAAGTCGTCGGCCCGCAACGCCTGGGCGTGCGTTTTTCGCCACTGTTCAGCGGCACCGATCAAGACCGTGTGTACATCGGCCTGGTGGAAGAGGATCCGCATCACACCTACATCGAAGCGATCAAGGTGCTGGAAGAGTCGGGGATTGCCTACGTGTCCATCGCCGAAGCCGACTGGGACAACGCGCCGGACCTGCCTGACACGTTTCGTGAGGCGGTGCGCAGCACCTTCAGCGGCCGCATCATCTACGCCGGGCGCTACACCGCCGAACGCGGCGAGCGCCTGGTGCAGGCGGGGCTGGCGGATTTGATCGCGTTCGGGCGGCCATTCATTGCCAACCCGGACCTGCCCCAGCGCCTGTTCAATGGCTGGCCGCTGAACCCGTTGCGGGAGGAGGGGATGTACGGTGGCGGTGAGGCGGGCTATATCGACTATCCCACCTATTGCGACTAATCACGCAATCAATGTGGGAGGGGGTAAGCCCCCTCCCACATTGATTTGTAGTGTTTTTGAATCAGGCGACCTGCAACACAATCTTGCCGATATGATCGCCGCCTTCCATCCGCGCATGGGCCTGGGCGGCGTCGGTGTAGGGGTAGACCTTGTCGATGATCGGCAGGCAACGCCCGGCGCTCAGGACCGGCCAGATGTATTCACGCAGTTGGTCGGCGATGGCGGCTTTTTCGGCCCCGGTGCGCGCGCGCAGCAGCGAGCCGGTGATCACCGCGCGCTTGCTGAGGATGCTCAGCAGGTCGACATCATGGGCCTTGCCGCCGCCAAGGAAACCGAGCATCACCAGGTGCCCGTCCATGGCCAGTGACTTGAGGTTATTGTTCAGGTACGAGGCACCCATGATGTCCAGGATCACATCCACGCCATGGCCGTCGGTCTGCTCGGCGATGACGTCGGCAAAGTCCTGTTCGCGATAGTTGATCGGTTCGCCGCCGAGTGTGGCGATGGCCGCGCATTTATCGGCGCTGCCGGCGGTGGCGAAGGCCTGGATGCCGAACTCGCGGCACAGCATCAGCGCGGTGGTGCCGATGCCGCTGGTGCCGCCGTGGATCAGCACACGCTGGCCGGTGTGGGCGTCGCCCAGGCCGAACAGGTTGGCCCAGACGGTAAAAAAGGTTTCCGGTACGGCGGCGGCCTGGATCCAGTCCATGCCTTCGGGGATCGGCAAGGCCTGGCCGGCCGGCACGGCGCAGAACTGCGCATAACCGCCGCCGTTGGTCAGGGCACAGACCCTGTCGCCCAAGGCGTATTCGGTCACGCCGTCACCCAGGGCGGCCACTTCACCGGCCACTTCCAGGCCTGGGAGCGGATTCATGCCGGGTTTCATCGGGTACTTGCCGGCGCGTTGCAGGGCATCGGGGCGGTTGACCCCGGCCGCGTGCACGCGAATCAGGATCTCGCCGGGGCCAGCCACCGGCACCGCCGCCTGGCGTGGTTGCAGCACCTCGGGGCCTCCGGGGGTGGTGATTTCGATAAGGGTCATTTCGGTGGGAAGCGTCATTTGAAGTTACCTGCAACGATGAGCGTATGGGTTGGGACCGCATCAGGCGGTTTGCGGTTCAGCAGGAGCATGCCTAGTTCCAGCAGCAACGCGATCACAATGGCGCCGGCGGCGATCGTGAACAGCACTGCATGTTGACCGCCGCTGGCGTTGAACAGCGCGGAATAGGCAAACCCCGCGACCGCCTGGAACGTCGCGAAGGACACCGTAGCACGGCTCCACGCTACCTGTTGTTGGTGATGAGTGGGGATCAGTTCGTGAACCCGCGCCAGCGCCAGCGGCACGATACCCGGCGGGAATGAGCCGAGGATCACGGCCAGTACGGCCAGCGCCGTGAACGAACTGGAGACGGCCAGCAAGCCGACGGCAATCGCCTGCACTGCCAGCACCAGGCGGATACTCACCCGAGCACCGAGCTTGTCGGCCAGGAAACCGTACGTGACCGGTCCCACAATCGAGCCCAGGCCGTACATCACCCAGATCATCGCACCTATATGGGCCCCGGCGCCCAGCCCTCGGGCGACGTAATCCACCAGAAAGACCATGGCCGGTACCAGGCCCGCGGCCATAAAAGCGTATTGAGCAAACAACAGGTACACCCCCGGCGGCGTTGGCACCGCCGTGGCCGATTGCGCCGGGGCTTCGTACAGCGTGCCTGTGGGCCAGGCAAACCAGCTGGCGGCGGTCAGCCCCAGCGCCAGCAGGCCCAGGCCGAACCAGGTCTGTTGCAAGCCCAGGCTCAACAGGGGCGGCACCAGGGTGCCGGAACCGGCGATGCCCAGCCCGATACCGAGGAAAATCGCACCACTGGCCACGCCTCGACGCGCGGCCGGAACATGGGGCAACACGGTCGCCGCCACCAGCACCATGATTGCGCCACCGGCGATCCCCGACAGCAGGCGCCAGATGAAGAACCACACCACCGACAGCGGGAAGCCGCAGGCAAAAAACGCCAGGGTCACCGCCACCATCATGCCGTGCAGCGCCGTCGTGTTCGAGGTGTGCCGGGCGAGGGGCCGCCCGATCAGCGCGCCGACCAGGTAACCCACAAGATTGGCCGCACCGAGGTACACCACGTCATTGGCGCTGAACCAGTGCGCCTGGATCAGCGACGGAATCAGCGGCGTGTAGGCAAACCGCGCGAGGCCGATACTGACCAGGCTGGCACACAGGCCGGCGAAAATCGCCAGCCATGAAGGGCTGCGGGAGGGAAGGTGAGTGTCGAGCATGATGACAATCCTGGGTATTTTGTCCGGCGCCCAGCATATCCAGATTTATCGATGCAATAATGCAGCGATTACACGTCATAATGATGCATATATGCAGCATGGGAGCGCACATGAATTGGGATGATGCACGCGTGTTCCTCGCGGTCTGCCGTGAGTCGACCCTTCGCGCAGCCGCGCGGGTACTGGGTGTCGACCAGGCCACCGTGGGGCGCCGGGTCAATGCCCTGGAAAAATCCCTGGGTGCAACCCTGTTCCTGCGCACCTCGCAAGGCTATGCCCTGACCGCCGTTGGCGAGGCCGCCTTGCACTCGGTGGAAAAAATGGAGCGCTCGGCCCTGGAGCTGGAGCGTCAGATCCAGGGCCTGGATGATCGCCTGACCGGCACCGTGCGGGTCAGCACCACCGACTCCCTGGCGATCGATTTCCTGATCCCGGCGATTGCGCGGCTGCACGACCGGCACCCGGATGTGCGCGTGCAGCTGGACGCGTCTACCCAGCTCCTGAGCCTGGCCAAACGTGAAACCGATATCGCCGTGCGCAACACGCGTCCGGACAACCCCGACCTGATCGCTCGTCGCATTGCACGCTGGCCGGTGGGGCTGTTTGCTTCCCAGGCTTATATCGATCGTCATGGCCCGCCGCAGCCGGGCGGCCTGTTTGAAGGGCATGACCTGGTGGTCTATCAACCGTACCTGCACAGCCAGAAAGACATGACCCTGGTCTGCGAACCCCTGGGCCGTGGGCGCATCGTCGCGTCCCTGAGTTCCAGCCTGTTGGTACGTCGCTCCATCGCCGCCGGGATCGGCATCGGCGAGATCCCCATCCTCACCGGCGAGCGCGACGGGCTGGTGCGGTTGTGGCCGGAGCGCACCCGGCCGCTGCCCTACGATGTCTGGCTGGTGACCCACGCCGACCTGCGTCACACCGCGCGCGTGCGGGCGGTGATCGATGAAATTGTCGTGGGGTTTGCGGGAACGGGAGACTAGTCAGCACAGGCTTGCAAGCGTGCGTGCAGCGCTGCCCGGACAATGGATGGCGTTAGAGGCCATCCAACAGGGAGCACGCATGAACGAATCAAAATGTCAGGATTTGGGGCTGTTGTTTTTGCGCGGCAGCGGGGCGCTGTTCCTGCTGTGGGTGCATGGTTTGCCCAAACTGCTCGACTACAGCGGGCAATTGAAACTGATCGAAGACCCGTTTCACCTGGGGGGCCAGGTCACTTTGCTGCTGGCGATTTTTGCCGAGGTGCTGTGCCCGCTGCTGATCATTGCCGGCGTGCTGGTGCGCCTGGCGTGCCTGCCGATCCTGGCGGTGCTGTTGATCGCCATGGTGGTGGTGCATCCGGAGTGGACGTTGTTTGAGGGGCAGTTCGGTTGGCTGCTGCTGATCATTTTTTCCAGCGTGCTGATCGCAGGGCCTGGGCGCTTGGTGCTGAGCCGGCGTTTTTCCTGAGCAAAAAAACGGCCGGGCAAGCCCGGCCAAAATAAGGAGAGGGTGATTCACGGGTGATGATCGCTTGCACGCAGAACGTGCAAGCGATCATCAGGTGCGGGTGTTTCAGCGATTCAGGAAGGCCAGCAGGTCTTCGTTCAACTGCTGGGTATGGGTGGCCGCGAAGCCGTGAGGTGCATCCTTGTACACCTTCAGTTCAGCGCCCTTGATCATCTCGGCGGCCACCTTGCCGGTGGTTTCGAACGGCACGATCTGGTCGCCGTCGCCGTGGATCACCAGGGTCGGTACATCGATCTTGGCCATGTCCGGGCGGAAGTCGGTTTCGGAGAACGCGGTGACGCAGTCGACCGTTGCCTTGAGGGAGGCCAGCAGGGCGATTTGCAAGGTCTGGGTCTGCACGCCTGCGGATACGCTCTGGCCCTTGTTGAGGCCATAGAACGGCGTATTGAAATCGCTGATGAATTGCGCGCGATCCTTGAGCAGTTCGGCTTTGAAACCGGCGAACACGTCGAGCGGTACGCCCTGCGGGTAATCGGATTGCTGGCCGAAGATCGGCGTCACGGCGCCCAGCAATACCAGGCCGGCCACCCGTGCGCTGCCGTGGCGTGCGATGTAGCGCGCGACGTCTCCGCCACCCATGGAGAAACCCACCAGGGTCACGTCCTTGAGGTCCAGGTGCTCGATCAACTGCGCGATGTCGTCGGCAAAGGTGTCGTAGTCGTTGCCGGTCCACGGCTGGTCCGAACGGCCAAACCCGCGACGGTCGAAGGCGATGGTGCGAAAGCCGCGGCTGCTGAGGTACTCCATCTGGTATTCCCACATGTCGGCGTCCAGCGGCCAGCCGTGGCTGAACAGCACGGGCTTGCCGCTGCCCCAATCCTTGAAGTAGATCTGGGTACCGTCTTTGGCAACGAATGTGCTCATTGAAAACTCCTTGATTGAGGGACTGAAAAACCCGCCTCACTATTGCCCGAAACCGGGCCTGGGGCTTGTACGGGTGTGCTTGCCTGGGTTCACCAGCTGAACTTGAGTTCCACCCCCAGGTAATTGCTGTCATCGCCGCCGGCATCGCGCAAGGTACGGCCCACGGCGTAATGCACTGCTTCAACGGCGCCGGTGAGGTTCGGTGTAAACACATAGTCGGTACGTAGCTGACCATAGGCACCGGTCCAGCGTTCACCCTGGCCTGCGGTGCCGGCGACCGGCAGATTCGGTTGCGTGTACACCGCGTCGCTGGTGGTCTGGCGCCACAGCAGACCGACGGCGGTCTGCACGCTGAGCTTGTCGATGGGCTTGACGGTGATCGACGGTTTGACGTGAATCAGGTTGCTGTAGCCCGTATAGCCGGCCAGGGAAAAGTAGTAGCCGTTGGGGAACAGCGGATTGAACGTGCCGACTGTGCCGTCGCCGGTTTTGCGGTCGCCCGAGGCGATGTCCAGTTGCAGGCCTATGCGTGGTTTCCAGGCCAGGCTGTCGAAGGTGTAGCCGGTGCGACTGCCGCCGGCCCAGGAGCGAATGTCCTTGCTGCCCACCGAGCCGCTTTGCAGCATCGCTTCGATGTCCCAGTCGAAACCCATGGCCGCGCCGCCCAGGCGTGCGTCGAACAGGTGGCGGGTCTCGTCGCCGTCTGCATCCAGATAGTGCGCGGCGCTGCGTTCATACACGCCGTAGTAGGCCGAAAACTCGTTCTTGCCGCCCACCAGGCGCTCGACCCTCAGCATATGGAAGCGCGCGTCACTGTTGGACTTGTCGTCGAAATGCCGGCCGTCCTGATACTGCACCGGTTGGCTGGCGATCCCGATAAAGCGCCAGTCAGACGTTTCCCAGTCGGCCCACAACGCATCGAATGACTGACGCACATTCGGCCCGTCGCGCGATGAGATAAAGCGCTGCAGGTCGAAGGCGAAATCCTGGCGCCCCGCGCGGGCCTTGAGCGTGCCGCTGTCGAAGGTGTTGACGTACTCGGCGAACGCCAGACGCAGATCGACACGGTTCTGATCGGCGCCGCCAACCGTGGTCTTGTCGTAGGCGCGCACGTCCTCAAGCTGGGTGAACACCCGCCAGTGCTCGTTCAGGTGCAGGTCGGCGTGGACCTGCAAGCGCTGGATCAGGTAACGATCACGGTCCACGTTCTTCACACCGAAGCCACTGGCGTCGTTCATTTCGAAGCGTTCGCGCAAGGTCGCTCCCAACGACAGATAGGTGAACGGGTTGGCGCTGGACAACGGCAGGTACTTGAGATTGTCCAGCGGCTGCGTGCGCAGCGCCGGGTCCTTGAGTACCGACCAGTCTTCCTGCCAGCGATTGGCCTTGATGGTCGGGCGCGTCGGCTGCTCGTCGGCGTGGACGCCGCCTACGAGCAGCGGCCACAGCACGGCCAGGCTCCAGCCTGTGCGACGAATCATTGGGCCGCGTTGAGTTGGTGGATCTCGGCGACGTAACCGCCGGGGAATTCAACCAATGCACTGCGACGGCCCTTGCTGTCGAACGTCGGCACCAGCACTTTGGCCCCTGAACCGGTGGCCTTGCCCAGGGTGGCGTTCAGGTCGGCGACCTGGTAACCGGTGGTTTCATGGCCGAAGGGGTAGGGCAGTTGACCGTTGGTGACCAGCACGGCCATGCGGCCGAACGAAGACTCGATGTCCACGCGACGGTAGGTGCCATTGCCTTGCCCTACGTCCACGCCGGGTGCCTGTTGGTTGTCGGCCAGGATTTTGCCGTGGGAAAACCCCAGGAAGGCTTTGATAAACGCATCGGCGCGGTCGGCTGACAGGTACACGCGGTTTTCCGGCACGGTCTGGAACGCGGCGTAGTCCGGGGTCTTGGTGTGCCAGTAGAGCTGCATGTTCACGCCGCCCGGCCATTGCACCACCGCATCGCGCCCGATGGGGTCGGGGAAGTCGCTGACGATCACCGCCGCGCCATTTTCGCGGGCGGCCTTGAGCGCCACGTCCATATCCTTGACCAGATAGCCGTTACGTTCCTGGCCGAACGGGTGCGGGATCGGCGTGGTAAAGCCGAACAGCGACACGGTGCCGGCCGGCGTCTGCAGCAATTGCGAGGTGGTGCTGCTCGGCACCGGCAACACGTTGACCACCACCTGGGGTGTACTTTTGCCGCCAAAGGTAGCGAGGAAACTCTGGGCAAACCGGTCGACATCCGCCGGAGCGACATACACGTGGCTGGTGTCGTACTGCGGGGCCACCGCTACGCTCGGTGTCGCCGCGACTGCAGTGCCCATCACCGCGCCGGCCAGCAGCGTCACTGCCAGGCTTACCCTGATTGCTCTGTTAACCATGCCTGCTCTCCGTGTTCCAGATGATCGAAAGTCGTGAGGTTAGGCGGCGTGGCGCGAGGGGAATTGTACGGGCGTGCTCGGTTGAACGTTTCAGCGTCTATGCTGGTCCACTGACCTCAACGTCAGATCACACAGGTGAACGAAATGGCCAAGACTTACAGCTACGCCGCTCGGGACTCCAAGGACTCGCTCAAGCCCTTTACCTTCGAGCGCCGCACCCCAGGGGCGGATGACGTACAAATCGACATTCTGTATTGCGGCGTCTGCCACTCCGATTTGCATACCGCGCGCAACGAGTGGAACAACACCCTTTATCCATCGGTGCCGGGGCACGAAATCGTCGGCCGCGTAACGGCGGTGGGCGCCAATGTGAAGAAATTCAAGGTCGGCGACCTGGCCGGCGTCGGTTGCATGGTCGACAGTTGCCAGCACTGCGCGTCATGTGCCGAAGGCGAAGAGCAGTACTGCGAGAACGGCTTTACCGGCACCTACAACGGCCCGGTGTTCGGCGGTGAAAACACCTACGGCGGGTACTCGGACAACATCGTAGTCAAGGAGAAGTTCGTGCTGCGCATCTCCCACGATGACAGCAACCTGGCCGCGGTGGCGCCGCTGCTGTGCGCCGGCATCACCACCTATTCGCCGCTGCATCACTGGAAGGTCGGGCCGGGCAAGAAAGTCGGCGTAGTCGGCCTTGGCGGCCTGGGCCATATGGCGGTGAAAATCGCCCATGCCATGGGCGCCCATGTGACCTTGTTCACCACCTCGCCCAACAAGCGCGAAGACGGCCTGCGCCTGGGCGCCGACCAGGTCGTGGTGTCGAAGAACCCGGATGAAATGGCCAAGGTTGCCAACAGCCTGGATTTCATCCTCAACACGGTCGCCGCGCCCCACGACCTGGATGCCTTTCTCAACCTGCTCAAGCGCGACGGCACCATGACCCTGGTCGGTGCCCCCGACAGTCCGCACCCATCGCCCACGGTATTCAACCTGATCTTCAAGCGCCGCAGCCTGGCCGGTTCGCTGATCGGCGGCATCCAGGAGACCCAGGATATGCTGGACTTCTGCGCCAGACACGGGATCGTCTCGGACGTAGAAATGATCGACATCCAGGGCATCAATGAAGCCTACGAGCGCATGCTCAAGGGCGACGTGAAGTACCGCTTCGTGATCGATATGGACAGCTTGAAGAAAGAAAGCCACGCGGCCTGACGCCGGGCGGTGTGAGGGTGGCTTTGTCAGGCGTTGCATCGTTGCGCCAACTGGGCCAGGCTTACGGGCCTCGACTGCTGCGTTGGAGCGACCTGCGATGCGGGCCACCCGTTTGACCCTGATCTGCCATGCCGTCACGCCCCTGCAAAAGCAGGGGCGTTTTGCCGATGACGAATCGGTAGCGATGGACTGGCAGGGCGCCGCGCTGTCACTGGCCGCTCGTTACAAGCCAGGCGCGCGGCTGCTGAGCGGGCCGGAGGCGCGGACCCGGCAAACGGCGCGGTTGTTCGGCGCCCATGCCGAGATCGACGAGGCGCTGCGCGACATTGACCTGGGCCAATGGCGGGGGCGCGATATCCGCACACTCGACCCTGCCGCGCTGGACCGCTGGCGCGCCGACAGCGCCAGTTCGCCCCACGGTGGCGAGTCGGTCGATCAGCTCTGCGCCCGTGTCGCGTTGTGGGTGAAGTCTCTTGAGTGCCAGCCGGGCCATAGCGTGGCGATCACTCATCCTTTTGTGATCCGTGCGGCGATGCTGTGCGTCATGCAGTTTCCGGCGGCGATGTTCTACCGCATAGACGTGGAGCCGCTGTCCGCCGTCGAGTTGCGCTTCAACCAGGTGTGGCGCCTGCGCCTGGAAACTCACGCTTGAGTGGGTGAACATGGCAAAATCCACGCCCCGCACTGAGAGCACCCCATGAAACGCATCCTGATCATCGGCATTGGCGCCGGCAACCCTGACTACATCACGATGCAGGCCGTGAAGGCGCTGAACCGCACCGACGTGTTTTTCCTGATGGATAAGGGCCAAAGCAAAGACAAGTTGATCGACCTGCGCCGCGAGATCTGCCAGACCTACATCACCAAGCCCGGCTACCGCTTTGTCGAGGCCGATTGCCCCGAGCGCGTGCGCGGCGATATCGACTACACCACCGCCGTGCAAGACCTCAACCGCGACAAGCAAGCCACCTTCGAACGCATGATCAACGAGGAAATGGCTGACGGCGAAGTCGGTGCGTTCCTGGCCTGGGGCGACCCGGCGTTGTACGACAGCACCATTCGCATCCTGCAGGCGATCCTGGCCAGTGGCCGTTGCGTGTTTGAATTCGAAGTGATCCCCGGCATCACCAGCGTGCAGGCCCTGGCGGCCCAGCATAAGGTCGCGTTGAATCGCATCGGCAAGTCTGTCGAGATCACCACCGGGCGCCGTCTGGCGGCAGGGCAGGCCAGCGACGCCGATACCCTGGTGGTGATGCTGGATGCTGAAGATTCCTACCGCAGCGTGGCCGATCAAGACCTGGAGATCTACTGGGGCGCTTATTTGGGCACGCCGGATGAAATACTGATCAGCGGCAAGGTCGCCGAAGTCGCGGACCATATCCAGCGCGTACGCAAGGCGGCGCGCCAGGCCAATGGCTGGATCATGGATACTTATTTGCTGCGCAAACCCTGAGGTAACGCCTGATGTTCAAATGGTTCGCTCTGACGCTGACACTGGTGGCGGGTGCCGCGCATGCCGACACTGCGTTGCACACTGATTTGCCGCTGGCCTACCTGGAGCAGGCCCGGAGCGAGTCGCGTAACCAGCCGCTGGTGATCTTCCTGCATGGGTTCGGCAGCGACGAGCAAGACTTGTTCGGCATCAAGGACGCGCTGCCGTCGACCTGGACCTACCTGTCCGCACGCGCCCCGATGCCGGTGGCGCCCAGCGGTTACCGCTGGTTCACCAAGACCCCGGGGGATGGCGAATACGACGGCGAGCCCGCCGACCTGCAGCGCAGCGCCGGGTTGATCAAAGACTTTGTGAGCCAGGCCACCACCAAATACCACACCCGCAGTGACCGGGTGTTCCTGGTCGGGTTCAGCCAGGGCGCGATCATGACGTACGAAGTAGCGTTGCGTGACCCGCAACTCGTACGGGGCATCGCGGCGTTGAGCGGCAGCGTTTTGCCGGCGCTCAAGGCCGAGCTGAAACCGGATCCGCGCTTGAATCAGCTGGCGATCTTTATCGGCCACGGCACCCTGGATCAGGCGCTGCCGTACGCATCGGCGACGCGGGCGAACGAGGTGTTGAGCGGGTTGGGGCTTGAACCGACGTTTCATGGCTATCCGGGGATGCCGCATACCATCAGCGAAGCAGAAGTGCAGGACATTAAGGTTTGGTTGGAAGACAGCCTGAAGTAATGCCTGATCCAACTTTTGGGGCGCAATTCACACCGCCATCGGGGGCAAGCCCACTCCCACGGTAGACCGGAAATGTGGGAGGGGGCTTGCCCCCGATGGGTCGATACTCATCTTCTGCACAACTAGCGAGTCGGGTTATTTGCCGCCGGTAATCTGCTTGACCAGCGCCGCGTGACCCTTGACATCGTCCGCCCGCGAGATGGCCTGGATCACCAGCAAGTGATTGCCTGAACCGCCAAGGAACGTGGAGTTAAGCGTCTTGCCGCCGCCCTGGGTGGCGGTGCTGTCGACCTGGCGCAGGCCGAGGCCCTTGAAGGTGAGTTTTTTCTCGCTCAGTTTCTTGAAGTCGGGCAGGGCGGCGCTCTGATCCTTGACGAAACCGGCCACGGCGCCATCAAGGAACTGCGGGTCGTTGTCCTGGACGTCGATGCCATCGTTGCGCACGGTTTCGGCGACGATCACCACACTTTTGCTGGTCTGGTTGGCGTACATCGTGCCTTGGGTGACACCGGTGCCGTCCTGGGCCTTGTCGACCGGCAGGGTGTCGGCGACGTAAGCCTTGGGCAGCATGAAGTTGAATTTGCCGCCCAGGGTGGTGATGGTTTGCGTGGTCGGCTTGGCGGCGGCGAATACGCTGCCGGCGGTAAGCGCAAGGGCCAGCAGGATGGCGGTCTTGGTGAAGGTGGCCATGAAGCGCTCCAGGGATAAACGAAATTGCGCCGTATTCTGTCAGAAATTTCGCAATATCGTTCATCCCTTACCTCACACCTTGTCGGACTCTTCCTCAAGTCGGTCCATCTCAAACAACCGCGCCAGCTCCGCCCGAGCTTCCTGGGCGGTCTGCATCACTTTGGCGGCGTCGTCGTACACCGCGTGTTGGGCGGCGAGCACTTGCTGGTCGTGGTTCTTGAAGCGCGTGATGCGTGCATCGGCCTGAGCCTGGCTGAGCCCCAGGCCGACCAGGGCGCGGCGGCTCATTTCCAGGCTGGAGTAGAAGGTCTCGCGCACCGGCGAGGCGTCCAGGTCCACCAGGCGATGGACGTGCTGACGGTTTCGGGCGCGGGCGATGATCTTCATGTGCGGGTAGAGGTTGCGTACCAGCTCGGCGGTCTTGATGTTGATCTCCGGGTCATCCATGGCGATCACGAAGAATTCGGCCTGATCCACCTTGGCTGCGTGCAGGATTTCCGGGCGCTGCGGGTCGCCGTAAAACACCGGCATGCCGCCGAAGCTGCGGGTCAGCTCGATGGTTTCCACCGAAGTATCGAGGGCAATAAAGGAGATGTTCTGCGCACGCAGGATACGGGCCACGATCTGGCCCATGCGGCCCATGCCGGCGATCACCACGCGCGGCGCGTCGCTTTCGATGGCGCGGTACTCTTCGGGCACTTCCACCGGTTTGACCTTGGGCCTGAACAGCTTCGGGCACACCAGTAACAAGAGCGGCGTGACGGCCATGGACAAGGTGATGGTCAGCACCAGCACATCGTAGAGGTGCGGCTCGAACAGGCCTTGGTCGCGGCCGATCTTGAACACCACGAACGCGAACTCACCGCCGGCCGCCAGCACCACGCCCAGGCGCAGGGCGCTTTCGCGATTGAGATCGCCCACCAGCCGACCGACTGCGTAAAGCAGCGGCAATTTCAGACCGATCAACAGCAGGGTCAGCCCGATCACGATCAACGGCGAACTGAGCAGCAGACTGAGGTTGGCGCCCATGCCCACGCTGATAAAGAACAGCCCCAGCAGCAGGCCCTTGAACGGTTCGATCTGCGCTTCCAGTTCGTGGCGGTATTCCGAGTCCGCCAGCAGCAGACCGGCGAGGAACGCGCCGAGGGCCATCGACACGCCCGCCAGCTCCATCAGCCACGCGGTGCCGATCACCACCAGCAGCGCGGTGGCGGTGGACACTTCGCGCAAGCCGGTCTTGGCGACGATGCGAAACACCGGCCGCAGCAGATAGCGTCCGCCGATGATTACCACGGCGATGCTGCCCAGGATCTGCAACACATGCTGCAGGCCCTGAGCTTCGGTAGTGGGGTGATCGCTGCCGGCCAGCAGCGGCACCATGGCGATCAGAGGGATCGCGGCGATGTCCTGGAACAGCAGGATCGCGAAAGCCAGGCGACCGTGGGGCTGGTTCAGCTCCTTGCGTTCGGCCAGGCTCTGCAGGCCGAACGCGGTGGACGACAGCGCCAGGCCCAGGCCCAGCACGATTGCGCTGTTCCACGGCTGGCCAAATAGCCACAGTGCCACCACGCCCATCACCAGGCCGGTCAACAGCACCTGAGCCAGACCTACGCCGAACACCGCCTTGCGCATCACCCATAACCGCTTGGGCGACAGTTCCAGGCCGATGATAAACAGCAGCAGCACCACCCCCAGTTCCGAAAACTGCGCCACGCTTTGCGGATTGCCGATCAGGCCCAGCACCGACGGGCCGATGATCACCCCGGCGAACAGATAGCCCAACACCGCGCCCAACTGCAGGCGCTTGGCCAGGGGCACGGTGAGCACGGCCGCGAGCAGAAACACCACGGCCGCTTGTAACAGGTTGCCTTCATGGGGCATTGCGAACTCCAAAATCTTCAAAGCCAATCAACAGGCGGGTATTAGAGCGCTTTTTACAGGATGAGAATTGTGTTTTTGCTGCGTGGCAGGTCGCGATCTTCCCCGATGGGCAGGTGAAAATCGATAACTTCGCCGGTTGAGCGTTTTGCCATCGCCCGCCTGTCTCGGGCTTATGCGTTGAGGCCGAGCATTATGCCTTTACCTGGAGACTGCCACGCCGGTCAGGATTCACCTTGCCGTCGCTCACAGTTTGTTACTATCGGCGTCCCTCGTTACCCGGAGTCCTTGCCCATGCAGCACCAGTGGGATGATATGCACCGCACCCGCAAGCCCACGTTTCTGCTGTGCGGCGAACCCCAGGGCGAGGTGCTCAATCTCTACGTGCATGGGTATTCGGCATTCTTCAACCGGCAGCAATTGGGCAATTTCAAGCAGCAGTTGTCCGGTATCGAAGGCTCGACCAACCTGATGCTGTTCTGGCCGGCGGGGCATTTTCTGGAAAACCTGTTTGCGCCATTCAAGGACGTGATCGCGGCCATGCTCGGCGGCGGCAGTCTGGGCGCGGCGACGGTTGGGGTGGGTAAGGCAATCGCCTATTTCCTCGACCACTACAAAAGTGTCGAAGCGCGGGTCGATGAAGTGGCCAAGACCTTGCTGCCCGAATTGACCAGCTACCTGCGGCAGGAGTCGCTGCCGGTGCGACGTATCAACCTGATCGGCCATTCCCTGGGCGCACGGATTCTGGTCAAGAGCCTGCTGGCCAACCCCGGCACCGCCCGCCAATTGCCGCTGGACAACCTGCTGCTGATGGGCGGGGCGATCTGCACGTCGAGCCCGTGGGAAGAGGTGTCGGCCCTGCTGAGCGGCCGGGTGATCAACTGTCATTCCAGCAAGGACTGGGCCCTGGCGATAAAACCGGACACCGAGCGATGCATCGGCCGCTATCCGATCCCGGTCACGCCGGCGCTCAAGGCCAAGGTCTGTAATGTGCACCTGGCCACCTTCGATCACGCGGCCTATTGGCCGCAATTGCAGACGGTGGTGCAGTACACCGACCTGCTGCACGAGCGGCGCGGCATGATCCGCGCCGACCAGCGCAGCAGCGAGGTGCGGTTTGCCGAGGAGGACGTGGATCTGTTTGCGGCCCTGGTGCAGGCGCGGCCGAAGGAATTGAAGTTTCTGGCCGAGCTGATGGCGCAAAAACGCAGTGCCTCGATCGACGCCACCGTGCGTGAACCGCTCAAGCTGACCATCGCTTTGCAACGCATGGGCGGTGACAGCTTGATGAACCTCGCCCGTGGTCACGGCGTCACCTACCGGCAGATCGCCGAAGATGTGGCGCGGCGATTGGGCCTCACATTTGACGCGCCGCTCGAAAACCTGGCGTTGGCAGACCTTGAGGCTCTGATCGCGGAAAAACTGATCGAGCAGTACAAGGGCAAACTCAGCAACGCCGACCGGCTGGTGTTCGATGCGGAACTCCAGGTGGCCGCGCAGAAAGAGCAGGGCGTCTTCCGTCGTTTCGACAAGGGGCGTTCGGCCACCGCAGCGTTGAGCGGCACTGCGCTGGCCGGGTTGACCGGTTTTATCCTGCGCCGTGGCGCCGCCTCGGCGATCCCGGTAGTAGGCCAGGCGTTGGCTGCCGCGATGTTGCTGGTGACCGGAGTGCGGGCGTTTTCCGGCCCGGCGTATTCAGTCACCACCCTGGCGGTGCTGGTGATCGGCGCGATTCGCCAACGCATGGAGCGTGAGGCGCTGAACCAGGAAATGGACTTGGTGGTGCAGGTGGTGGAAGCCTTTGACCTGCCACGGGAGACGGTGATGCGCACGGTTGCATCCGACTGATAAGCTGCGTGCCTGTCGAGTGTGTTTGCCTGGGATATCGCGTGAAATTCAGCCTGCCAAAAATCGCTACCGCCCCGTTCTGCCCGCCGGAAGTGGCCGGCTCCGTCATCGTTGACCCCAAGGCCTCGTTCTTCAAGCGCGCCCTGATGTTCGCCGGTCCCGGCCTGTTGATTTCCATCGGCTATATGGACCCGGGCAACTGGGCCACGGCCATCGAAGCCGGTTCGCGTTACGGCTACAGCCTGTTGTTCGTGGTGTTGCTGGCCAGCCTGGCGGGCATGGCGGTGCAGTGCCTGTGTTCGCGGTTGGGCATCGCCACCGGCAAGGATCTTGCGCAACTGTGCCGCGAACGCTACAGCCGACGCTCGGCGCGCACCCAGTGGGTGCTGGCGGAAATTTCCATCATCGCCACCGACCTCGCCGAAGTGCTGGGCTGCGCCCTGGCGTTTCATTTGCTGCTGGGGGTGTCGCTGACCACCGGCATTGTGATCACCGCGTTCGACACCTTACTGGTCCTGGCCCTGCAAAATCGTGGTTTCCGTCGCCTGGAAGCGATCATGCTGGCGTTGGTGGCGACCATTGGCGTGTGTTTCTTTGTCGAGCTGGTGCTGATCAAGCCCCATTGGCCCGAGGTGTTCAGCGGCTTTGCGCCTTCACTGTCGGCCATCAGCGATGCGGCGCCGCTGTACCTGGCCATCGGCATCCTGGGCGCCACAGTGATGCCCCATAACCTCTATCTGCACAGTTCCGTGGTGCAAACCCGCCTGATCGGTAAGGACCTCGCCAGCAAACAGGACGCGGTGAAACTGGCGCGCATCGACACCATCGGCTCCCTGGCCCTGGCCCTGCTGGTGAACGCCGCGATTCTGGTATTGGCTGCCGCTGCGTTTCACCAGACCGGCCATACCGATGTGGTGGAAATCCAGGACGCCTATCACCTGCTTGACCCTCTGGTCGGCGGTGCCTTCGCCAGCGTTCTGTTTGGCATCGCCCTGCTGGCGTCGGGCCAAAGTTCAACCTTTACCGGCACCATCGCCGGGCAGGTGATCATGGAGGGCTACCTCAACCTGCGGATTCCCTGCTGGCAACGTCGCCTGATCACTCGCGGGCTGGCGCTGATCCCGGCGTTTGTCGGCGTGTGGCTGATGGGGGATGAGGCGATCGGCAAGCTGCTGGTGCTCAGCCAGGTGGTGCTCAGCCTGCAATTGCCGTTTGCGCTGTATCCGTTGATTCGTATGACCGGTGATAAACAACTGATGGGGCCGTTTGTGAACCGGCTGCCGACGCGTTTGCTGGCGTGGATGTTGTTCGCCCTGATCAGTGGCGCCAACGCGTGGTTGATTGGACAGTGGTTGTTTTGAGTCAGCGATCCCAATACGGCACTGTGCCAAAACACTCCACAAAGTAATCGATCACCGTACGCACCTTCAGCGACAAACGCCGGCTGCCCGGCCACAACGCCGCGATCTGCTGGGGCTCCAGTGTGGTCGCTACGTCGTAGTCGGTCAGCACCGCCTGCAAGGTGCCGGCGCGCAGGCTGTCGCCAATCAGCCAGGAGGGAAACACCACCAGCCCCAGGCCTTGTTCGGCGGCGTGGGTCAGGGTGTCGGCGTGGTTGCCGGTGATGGGGCCTTTGACACTGTAGGGCGTCCAATCGCCCTGGGCGCGGCGGAAGAACCAGCGTTGCTGGCCGGTGACGCCTTTATAGGCCAGGCACTGGTGTGCGGCCAGTTCGTCCGGGTGACGGGGTGTGCCATGTCGGGCCAGATAAGCGGGGCTGGCGGCGATGCGAAAGCGTTGCGGCGCGAAAATGCGCGCCTGCATGCTGGAATCGTTGAGCACGCCGATGCGAAACAGCAGGTCGGTGCCGTCCTGTAATGGGTCGACGTAGGTGTCGGTTTGCTGGATATCCAGTTGCAACTTCGGGTAACGCCGACATAACTCGCCCAGCCACGGTGATAAGTGGCGCTGGCCGAACACCATCGGCGCGTTGATGCGCACCAGGCCGCTGGGTTCGCTGTCCTGCTCCTGCAGGGCCTGGCCAGCGGCTTCCAATTGCTCCAGCATCAGGCGCGCGTGCCGTCCGAGCAGGCGCCCGGCCTCGGTGGGGCTGACCGCGCGAGTGTGGCGATACAGCAACTGTTGCCCGAGGGCGTGCTCCATCAACTGGATCTGGCGCGAAATCGAAGAGGGCGCCAAACCTTCGCGGCGCGCTACTTCGGAAAAGCTGCCGTAGTCCAGCACCGCCACAAACAGGCGCAACGCCTTGAAACTCAACTCATTCAAACCCTGCATTACGGCTCCATGCTGTGCGCATTGCGCAAAGGTGTTGTCCGCATGCTGCCATTTATCGCACAGCACAGCTACCGGATAATGCGCGCCATTCTTCCAACGTTGAAACGCAGGTGATGTATGCAGGCAAGTTCCATTGAGGGCGTGGCGCAGGCCAGGCCGAAAAGAAATCTGTTGCGCTTGCTGCTGTTGCCGCTGGTGATCCTGGCCGGCATGGGCTTATCGGTGGAAGCCGGTCTGCTTGGGCCGCTGGGGGTTCAGGTGGGGCATTTGTGGGCGACCTTGAGCATTTTCGGCGTAGGTTCGGCGATTCTGTTCCTGTTGCTGTTATTCAGCGGTCCGCAAAAGGGTCCGGCGCTCACCGATTTGCCGCGCTGGCAGTTGATCGGCGGGTTCCTGGGGCCGATGTATGTGGTGGTGCTGACCCTTGCCACGCCGCACATCGGCATTGCGATGACGATGATCGCGATCCTGTCCGGGCAAGTGGGCAAGAGCGTGCTGATTGACCATTTCGGCTGGTTCGGCACGGCGCGCAAGCGGGTTAATGGCGAGCGCTGGATCGCGCTGGCGTTGATTGTGGCGGCACTTGTTCTGATTGCACGAGGGTAAGGCGATGAATCTGATTTTTTTACTGATAGTGGTGATTGCCGCCGGCGCGGTTCTCAGCGTGCAGGCGGCGATCAATGGCCGCCTGGGACAGACAGTCGGCGTACTGCGCAGCAGCCTGTTGACCTTCGCGGTCGGTGCATTGACCACCGCGCTGTTGATTTTCTTCTTTGAGCCGGCCCAGGCCGTAAGCCTGCTGGACGTGCCCAAGTGGCAACTGACCGGGGCGTTGTTCGGGGTGGTGTACATGATGGTGATGGTGGGCGCGGTGCCGGTGGTCGGCACGGCGGTGGCCACCGTGGCGGTGATCGTCGGGCAGTTGGGCATGGGCATGCTGATCGATAATTTCGGCTGGTTGGGCAACCCGGCCATCGAATTATCGGGCGGTCGCCTGGTGGCCATGGTGTGCCTGGCCCTCGCGCTGGTATTCATGTACCGCAGCAATACGCGCAGCGACTGAAGGTTTGAACGATCGGCGCAGGCTCGCAGTCAGTGCTAAAGGTGCCGGCGCTCGCCGCACCTTGACGACCATGAACGAGGAGTCTGACCATGCCAGATCAAACCTGTGCCTGCCCGCACTGCAAATGTGTACTGGGCGTCGATGCGGTAATGAAGGACGGTAAGGGTTATTGCTGCCCTGGCTGTGCCGAGCACCACGCTCATGGCGAGCCGTGTGCTTCAGCCACGGGATGCGAGTGCGCCAAGTCGGCTAAAAGCTGAGGTAGGGCAAGCGCGGGCGTTGTGGCGGGCAGGCCGGCCCGCCACACGCTTCTTCAGTACGGGTTACTGCGCTTCAAGCTGCAGTTGCAGGCTTTGGTCGGCCAGGCGCCGGCTGTCTCTGACGACCGCACTGGTACGTCGGCCTTGCAGCGCAAACACTACGGTCTGTGCATCCTGCAAATCTTCCGGCAGCGGTTGGAACACCTTGAGCACCAGCCGCTCGGACGTGTGCTCCAGGCTCACCTGACATTCGGCCTGCTTGGCCAACGGCCCGAACAAGGTGTTCTGGGTATAGTCGATGTGTGCCTTGCCAGTGACGTGTTCGGGTAAAGCCATGCTGTTTTCTCCTCTTTCATGCCTGCGCGCGTGCGTCCGAGCGGCGCCATTGCACGTTCTGGATGCCGTACTTTTCGGCCTGGGCCGGGCTGGTCTTTTTCACCTGCTCGCGTGCGAAGCGCCCAATACGGCCGACGCCCGCGTCGCAACTGGCCCAATGCCAGGCTTCCAGAGTGTCGAGTTTTTCCAGACGAATAATGAATGACTTGGCTTCGCCATGAAGGGTGTAGTCGATTACAAACAGTTTTGCGTTAGTCATGGGGCCATCGTCCCTGGTGGTATAAGCAAGTGATCCCCGGCGGCGCTGAAAATTCACTCGGATTGTCGAGCGGTGCTCATTACCATGGCCGCTCATCCACCCAAGACGACCGCCCATGGCCCTGGCAGCGCCCCCCGACCTGACCGATCCCGCCGTCCCCGTGCAGCCCCTGGCGCGCACGTATCCGCGCGGGCTTTACATCGAGCCCCATTGCCATGAATGGGGCCAGTTGCTCTACGCCATGAGCGGCGTGATGTGGGTTGAAACCCCGCGCGAGGCCCTGGTGGTACCGCCCCAGCGCGCGGTCTGGCTGCCGCCGGGGGTGGAACACGGGATTCGCGTGGTGTCGGATTTGCAGATGCGCAACATCTACCTGCGCCCGGCACTGGCGGCCACGCTGGATGCCGAGGTGCAGGTGATCGATGTCGGTGGGCTGCTGCGCGAGCTGATCGTCACGCTGGTGGAGCAGGGCGACAGCGACGATGGCGCCTACTACGACGCGGTGGTCGGCCTGGCCCTGCTGGAGTTGCACCGTGCGCGCCGCTCGTCGATCCGCATCGCCATGCCGGTGGGCGCCGACCGCCGGCTGATGAACGCGTGTCAGGCGGTGATGGCGGCGCCGTCCCTGGCGATCCCGTTCGAGCAGCATGCCGAAGCGGCCGGTGCCAGCGTGCGCACCCTGGCGCGGCTGTTCCAGGGTCACCTGGGCATGGGTTTCGCCGAATGGCGGCGCCAGGTGCAATTGGCCACGGCGGTGGCGGCGCTGATCCAGGGCCAGTCGGTCAGTGGCATTGCCCGCGCACTGGGTTATTCGCCGAGCAGTTTCAGCGACATGTTCCGCCGCGAGCTGGGGGTAGCACCGTCGCAGTACGTGGGTTGAAGGGTTGGCCGATATCCTGAAGCTCTTGGCCGATGTCGGCGCGGCGCGCTGCCTAGACTGGCGCTCTCAACTGACACGGCGTAACCCCCATGGATTATCTGATTTCCCTGGCCATTGGCCTGCTGGTCGGCGTGCTCTACGGCGCCCTGGATTTTCGCTCGCCCGCACCGCCGGCCATCGCCCTGGTGGGCCTGATGGGCATGCTGCTCGGCGAAAAACTCTGGCCCATGGGCCGGCAACTGGTCAGCGGCTGGCTGTCCTGAACCCTTTTTTTCTGCGGGAGAGCACGCATGAACGCATTGCAATTTTCCACCACCGGCGACCTCGCCGCGCTGCGCCTGGTTGACGTCCCCACGCCGGTTCCGGCCTTGGGTGAAGTGCTGGTGCAGATCAAAGCCGCCGGCCTTAACCCCAGCGACGTCAAGAACGTGCTCGGGCGTTTCCCCTACACCACGTTGCCGCGTATCCCCGGCCGCGACTTTGCCGGCGTGGTGGTGCAGGGCCCCCAGGCACTGCTCGGCCAGGAAGTGTGGGGCACCGGTCGGGACCTGGGCTTCTTCGCCGACGGCTCCCATGCGCAGTACCTGACCGTGTCGGCCAAGGGCGTGGCGCGCAAACCCGCGCAATTGAGCTTTGCCCAGGCGGCCAGCCTCGGGGTGCCGTACACCACTGCATGGGATGCCTTGGAGCGCAGCGGTGTGGGCAGCGGCACGCGGTTGCTGGTGATCGGTGCCAATGGCGCGGTGGGCAGCGCGGCCCTGGCCCTCGCGAAAATCCGCGGTGCCCAGGTGCTGGCGGCGGTTCGCCGCGCTGAGCAGGTCGAGTCGTTACAGGCCGAGGGTTTCGCCGCGATTGCCCTGGGCCAGCCTGAAACGCTGGGCGCGCAGGTGCATGAGGTGTTCGCCGGCGGTGCGGATGTGATCTTCGACACCACCGGCTTCTGGTTGCCGGCGGCCGTGGCGGGGCTGGCGGCGTTCGGGCGCATCGCGATCATCGCCGCACCGGTGGACGGGCACGTGCAATTGCCGGCCCTGGCGCTGTATCGCAAGGGCGGCTCGGTGGTGGGCATCAACTCATTGCTCTATGACTGCGAACAATGCGCGGCGATGCTGGAGCAGTTCGGGCGTTTCTTCGATGAAGGTTCGCTGCCGCTGCCGACTGGCCTGCGCGAGGTGGCGCTGGCCGAAGGGGTCGGGTGTTATGAAACGGTGGACCAGGGCAGCGCGGATAAAATCATTCTGGTGCCCTGATAGGTGCAGAGGGGCGCCTGCTCAGCACGGCAAGCGCCCCGTCGCAAGCCTCATGGTCTCAGGCGTCCGGCACCCCGTTCTCCCACGCCGACCAGTTGTTCAGGATCGCCTGCACCAACGGGTTGCCCGTGCGATACAGGTTCTCCAGCGCCGGTACGAAGCCGCCCTGATCGGCGTACTTGAGCAGGTTATCCACTTCGCTGTAGCCAGGGTAAGGACGGTCGAAGTCCGAGCCGGCGCGCACCACCGCCAGGCGCTGGATATCCACCAGACCTTCGCGGCTGGCGCGCAGCAGGGCTTCGTAGGTGGAATTGTCTTCCTGTTGAGTGGTGCAGTACTCGCCTTTATTGTCGGTCAGCAGCTTGGTCCACACCTCGGCG
This sequence comes from Pseudomonas sp. lyk4-R2A-8, assembly GCF_030209095.1. Classification (NCBI taxonomy): domain Bacteria; kingdom Pseudomonadati; phylum Pseudomonadota; class Gammaproteobacteria; order Pseudomonadales; family Pseudomonadaceae; genus Pseudomonas; species Pseudomonas sp. lyk4-R2A-8. The sequence goes on along the minus strand of NZ_JARVSS010000027.1, from coordinate 8,793 downwards.
CGCTCGCTCAGCCGCGTGCCGGAGAACCAGGTATTGCCGGCCAGCGTGTCACAGCGAGTGACCCGCGGCGGCTGGTTGGCGGGCGCGGCGGGGTAGTGTTTGCGCCAGGCGGCCGACTCCTTGCTTTCGCTGAGTTCGACCTGGTGCGACAAAGCGAAGGCCTTGGCCTGCAATTTGGGGTTGAGCTCGAACACCTCGGTTTTGTAGTCCAGCGGCGGTTTCTCGTTGGGCCCCTTGGTATTGATGCCCAGGTAACCGGTCGGCCATTGCTTGGGCACATCCCGCGAATCCAACTCCCACTGCGTGCCGAACTCCACCAGATAGTGAGCCCACGCAGCGGTGCCGAGGGTGCCGTGCTTGGGGCTGATACCGGCGATGCCCGCGACCAGAAAGTAGCTCTGGCGCAGATCGAACTGCGGTGACAGCGCCAGGGCCAGGGAGGATGCGGCGGCATTAGTCTGGCCCATGCCGGTGACCAGCAGGCACACGTCCTGGGTGTTGCAGCGGATTACCGGGTACTCGGCGGACAGGCCCGGCACGCGCACTTCCTGCTTGAGGGCCAGGCGGTCTATCCAGGTTTGCGCCTCGGGGGCGAACATGGTGACCAGCATTACCTTGGGCTTGATCGGCGCCTGTGCCAGCGCCACGTGGGGCAGCAGGGCGAGGCCGATGGCAATCGAAAGACGGTTGAATGCGTTCATCTGTTGCTCCTTGATCAGAATTGGTAGCCCACGCCGGCGTAGTAACCCCAGCCGTCGGAGCGCGCGCGGAAGTTGCCGTCGCCGAAATTCAACTCGCTGCCGTCTTCCCAGTTGCCGCCGTTGTGAAAGTAACGGCCAACCAGAGTGAAGCGCAGGTGCGTGAACGAATACAGCAGCACGTTGGTCGCGACCAGGGCGTTGGCGGTACGCGCCGGGTTGTCCTTGTGCAGGTCCGAGCCAAAATCGTAGTTGGTGAAGCCGATGTAGGTCAGCGAGGCACCGTTGTCGAACTTGCCGATAGGCACGATGTACTTCATCTGTGCACGGTAGCCATCCCAGGAATACTCGTTGCTCGCCCCGTAGTTTTCCCACTGGTAGCGTCCATAGAAGTTGGCCGACAGGTTGACCCGCGAGTGGGTCTCGATGTCGGTGCCCAGGCCGCTGTACAGCGTATTGGCGCGGTTTTCCTTGTTGCTGCCGTGATCGTAGATCCAGTCGAACGCCACGTACCATTCCTTGAATGGCCCGATGGCCAGGCTGCGTCCGGCCAGGTAGTCGATGGAAATGCGCGGTTCATGCTCCATGAACACCGGCGAGCCATGGTCCCACACGCCTTTGTCATTGCTGTTACCGATGGTGAGGATCTTCGGCACATCGATATAGCCGTACAGCTCGAACGGGCCCTTGCGACCGAAATACTCGTATTCCAGGTAGACATCGTCCTGTGGCTTGGGGCCGAAACTGATGTCTTTGCTGCCGATCAGCGTCAGGTCCTGGTTGAACCACTCCGACAGGTACGCGCCTTTCTTCGGCGGGCTGGCTTCGGGGGCGAGGGTTTCGCCCTGTGCTGAGTCATCGGATGGCGTGGTCTGCGCCAAAATGGGTGCGCTGAGTAGTCCCGTAACGGCGGCCAGTAGCACGGAAACAGCAAAGGGGGCGGGGAGCCTGGAGGTGGGTTGCATTGAAAATCCCTGTTCTTACGCGGTTTAAACCCGATTGCTCGGGCAGCGAGGAGCTTGGCTGGCAAGTTCGTATCGCAAACGTTTGCACAGGATGTACCAAATTCGTTTACAGGACTGAAATGGCTGGAAAATTCAGCCAATAGTCGACCCATTGATCAACATTGGCTGGGTGTCATTTTCTGCTGCGGTTGAACAGGTGAATCGCCGTCTCGCGTCGATATTCGCTCGGCGTCTGCTGCATCTCGATGCGAAAGTGTCGGTTGAAATTCGACAGGTTGGCGTAGCCCACTTCAAAGCAGATATCCGCCACCGACATCTGGCTGTGCAGCAGCAAGCGGCAAGCGCGCTGCACCCGGAATTTGCGCATCAAGTCGATAAACCCATGGCCGGTGTTGCGCTTGAAGAAACGTGAAAACCCCGGCTCGCTCATGTCCAGCTGGCGGGCGATCTCCGACAGGCGCACATCGCCGGTCAGTTCGCGCATCAGGTAGTCGAACGCCTTGTTGATGCGCTCGGCACTGCGCGCATCCAGGGTGGGGGCGTAGCACGGGCTGGCCAGGGCCTGGGCCTGCGAGGGCGGGGCGTTCTTGAGGGTGTCGAGCAGTTGCAGGAACAGGATCAGCCGCTGCAGGCCCTGGGCGCGGCCGATGTCTTCCAGCAGGCTCGCGGCCCGCACGGCGGTGTCGCCGCTGAAAGCCAGGCCGCGCCGCGCCTGTTCGAACAAGCGCTGCACGTCGCCGAATTCCGGCAGGGTATTGCGCAGAGCGAGCAGGGCGGCGCCGTCGAATTGCAGCACCACGTCACGGCCGGCCAGGTACTCGCCGGGGGCGAGGTCGCCGATCCAGTCGTGGGGCAGGTCGGGGCCGATCAGTGCGACGTGCCCGGCGCTGAACGCGCCAATGTAGTCGCCCGCCACCAGCTTGCCGCTGCCCTGGCGGATCAGGTGGATCTCAAACTCGGGATGGTGGTTCCAGCGTGCCAGGTCATAGGGATAGTCGTGTTCGAACCAGCGAAAGCAGTGGTCGGGCTCGGGCAGGATTACTTCGCGCTCGGCAGGGCGGTGTTCGAACAGAGCGGCGCGGCTGACGGGCATGGCGATGCCTCTTGTCGTTGTGGGAACGCCTCAAAATACGCCGCTGAGCACCCGCGCGCTACCCGCGCTTGCGCCCGCCGCCGATACTTTTTTGCAGCGTTGCCAAGGGTTAAAAAAGTACCAGTGGCGCATCCGCCACGGGTTTGTGAGGGCGTAACCAAGCTGCTGTAATCGGCGCTCAACAACAAAAACAACAGGTGGAAACCGTCATGCTCCCAACCTGCAAAACCATGCTTGCACACGCGCTGTTCGGGCTTACCGGTCTGGCCTTGGCTTTGCCCAGCCAGGCCGCGGACACCGTGACCATCGCCACGGTCAATAACAGCGACATGATCCGCATGCAACGCCTGTCCAAGGTGTTCGAGCAACAGCACCCGGACATCAAGCTCAACTGGGTGGTCCTCGAAGAAAACGTCCTGCGCCAGCGCCTCACCACCGACATCGCCACCCAGGGCGGGCAGTTCGATGTGCTGACCATCGGCACTTACGAGACGCCGCTGTGGGGCGCCAAGCAGTGGCTGGAGCCGCTGACGCAACTGCCGGCCGATTACGACGCCGACGATATCTTCCCGTCGGTGCGCCAGGGCCTGTCGGTCAACAACACCCTGTACGCCTTGCCGTTCTACGGCGAAAGCACCGTAACCTACTACCGCACCGACCTGTTCCAGCAGGCCGGCCTGAGCATGCCCGCGCACCCGACCTGGAGCCAGCTTGGCGAATTCGCCGCCAAACTCACCGTCAAGGACAAGGGCCAATACGGTATGTGTTTGCGCGGCAAGGCCGGTTGGGGCGAAAACGTCGCGTTGCTCAGCACCCTGGCCAACGCATTCGGGGCGCGCTGGTTCGACGAACAGTGGAAGCCTGAGCTGACCAGCCCCGAGTGGACGGCGGCGGCCAACTTCTACGTCAACACCCTCAAGCAATACGGCCCGCCGGGGGTGTCCAGCAACGGCTTCAACGAAACCCTGGCGCTGTTCAACAGCGGCAAGTGCGCGATCTGGGTCGATGCCAGCGTGGCCGGCTCGTTCACGACCGATAAGAGCCAGAGTAAAGTCGCTGACAGCGTCGGCTTTGCCGCGGCCCCGACCGAAGTCACCGACAAAGGCTCCTCCTGGTTGTACGCCTGGTCGCTGGCAATCCCGGCCACCTCCAGGCACAAGGATGCCGCCAAGGCCTTTATCGCCTGGGCCACGTCCAAGGACTATATCCAACTGGTCGCCGACAAAGAAGGCATCACCAACGTACCGCCGGGCACGCGCCAGTCCACCTATAGCGCGGCATACCTCAAGGCTGCACCGTTTGCCCAGGTGACGCTGGAGATGATGCGCCATGCCGACCCTGCGCACCCGTCGCTCAAACCGGTGCCGTATGTGGGCATCCAGTACGTGACCATCCCCGAGTTCCAGGCCATCGGCACCTCGGTCGGCAAGCTGTTCTCGGCCGCGCTCACGGGCGGCATGTCGGTCGATCAGGCCCTGCAGCAGGCGCAGACCAGTACCGAGCGCGAGATGAAGCGCGCCGGCTATCCCAAATAATCCTCAGGACATCACCATGAAACGACTCGACGGTAAGAGCGCGCTGATCACCGGATCGGCGCGAGGCATCGGCCGTGCCTTTGCCCAGGCGTACATCGCAGAAGGCGCCACGGTGGCCATCGCCGATATCAACCTGCAAAAGGCTCGTGAAACCGCCGCCGAACTGGGGCCCCAGGCCTACGCGGTAGCGATGGATGTGACCGACCAAGGCTCGATCGACGCCGCGATCGATGCGGTGGTGGCCCACGCCGGCAAATTGGACATCCTGGTCAACAACGCGGCGTTGTTCGACCTGGCGCCCATCGTCGACATCACCCGCGAAAGCTTCGAACGGCTGTTCTCGATCAATGTCGGCGGCACGCTGTTCACCTTGCAGGCCGCTGCGCGGCAGATGATCCGCCAGGGCCACGGCGGCAAGATCATCAACATGGCCAGCCAGGCCGGTCGACGCGGCGAGCCGCTGGTGGCGGTGTACTGCGCGACCAAGGCGGCGGTGATCAGCCTGACCCAATCAGCGGGATTGAACTTGATCAAACAGGGCATCAACGTCAACGCCATCGCCCCCGGCGTGGTGGACGGCGAGCATTGGGACGGCGTGGACGCGCTGTTCGCCCGGCATGAAGGCCTGGCGCCGGGCGAGAAGAAAAAACGCGTAGGGGCCGAGGTGCCGTTCGGGCGCATGGGCACCGCGCAGGACCTCACCGGCATGGCGATCTTCCTGGCGTCCAAGGAAGCTGACTACGTGGTGGCCCAGACCTACAACGTCGACGGCGGTAACTGGATGAATTGAGCCCTGCCGGGAAGCAAGGCTACTCGGCAAAACTGCGATCGAAAAAATACACCGACCCAGGCTTCAGCTGTTCCAGCGTGGCCTGGGGCCGGCCGCCTTCACCCGGTTTTTTGCGCCCGGTCTCGCGCAGGTATCCCGCCTCGGTCAGCTTCAATAGACGCTGACGAATACTGGTCTTGAGCACCGGCCTGCCCAACACCAGGGAAAAAATCGACGTCGCTTGCGGCGCGCTGAATTCATGCCCGAGGAACATCAACGGCAAGCTGCTGTATAACGACTTGGACAAGAGCCGCTCGAGCACGGCTGCAACGATCAGGTTGTGATCGAACGGCAGCCTGATCCTGCCATCCGCCACGGCATTCAACGAGAACCAGCCTTGACGCTCGCCCAGGCTCACTTCCTGCGCCACGATTGCCAGGTAATACGTCGACGACGACCAGCAGCGCGGGTCGCGGAAGGCATCGCCCACCGTGCCGACCTGTTCGCACCAGGCCAGCTCCAGGCCGACCTTGTCACTGGCGCGCAATCGCTCCACCGCATCCTTGAGGCTCAGATCTTGCACGCCGCCATTGACCACCACCCCCGGCAATGCCCAGTGACCGGCGAACGGTTGCGCATCGCGCTGGTTGAGCAGCAGTTTGAGTTCTCCCGAGGCGCGGCAGTAAAACAGCACGCACAGATCGACGGTGTGCAGGTACGGGCTCAGTGACATGGGACATCCTTCCTAACAACGATGGGTACAGTCTAACGGATCGAAGCGATATGTCATGTACTCGCGTTCGCACATATAAATAAATGTTTCTTGCTTTGAAAGTACATGACGTGTACTTTTGTTTCCAGGCCACAGGAGAATCGCCATGACCCTTTCGAAAACTGCCATTGCTTCATTCGACGTCGATGCCCAGAAGAGCTTTACGCCGCTGTGCCCCAACGAGTTGCCTGTGGCAGGCGGTGACCGGATCGGCGCCGAACTCAACTACATGGCCAGCCTGGCCGGGCACCGCATCGGCAGTAAAGACGCGCACACCCCCAACGCTCCGTGGGTGGTCCGGGAGCAGGCCGAGATGATGCAGGCCACCGGCCTGGTCCACGCCGATCTCACCTGGGTCAGCCACTGCGTGCCGGGCACCGAAGGGTTTACGTTGCTCGACGAATTGCCCACTCCCTATGACTACGATTACTTCGTCTGGAAAGGCGTCGAGCCTGACCTGCACCCCTACGGCGCCTGCTACCACGATCTGCACGACAAACTGTCCACCGGCGTCATCGAGTATTTGAAAGCCCACGGCGTGCTGCGAGTCATCGTCGGTGGCCTGGCCCTGGACTTCTGCGTCAAGACCACTGCCTTGCAACTGCTCAGGGCCGGCCTGGAGGTGGTCCTGCACCTGCCGGCGTGCCGCGGGATCAGCGAGGAGGGCGGCGAGCAGGCCGTCAATGAGTTACTCAAGGCCGGTGCCGCTGTCAGCCGCACCCGCGAAGAACTGGCCGCGATGGCCACGCGTTAAGGAGAGACACCATGGAAAGTGCATACGACTACCAAGCCCCGGTGATCCAGGGCCTGCTCGACACCGATTACTACACCTTCACCATGATGCAGGCGGTGTTGCACCAGCACCCCAACGTCGATGTCGAGTACAACTTCATCGTGCGGTCCAAGGAAAAACTCGCCCACTTGATCCCTGAACTGCGCGCCGAGCTTGAGAAACTCGCCGACCTGCAGATGCGCGAGGGCGAGCTGCGCTTTCTGTTCAACCCGCGCTTTCGCGAGTACCTCTCCCCGGATTACGAGCGCTTCCTCGGGCTGTTCCGCTTCAACCTGCGTTATATCCACGTCAGCGAAGTGGACGGCCAGCTCAACGTCCGCGTGATCGGCCCGATGCTGCACTGCATCATGTTCGAACAACCGGTGCTGGCGCTGGTCAGCGAACTGCGCAATCGCGATAAATACCCCGACGTGACCCTCGAAGACGTCACCCGCAAGCTCTATCAGAAATTCGACTGGCTGGAGAAAAACCTCAGTCGCGACGAACTTGCCGATTTGCGCGTCTCGGACTTTTCGACCCGCCGGCGCCTGTCGTTCAAGGCCCAGCGCGAAGTGGTCGACATCATGCGCCGCGATTTCCCCGGCCAGTTCATCGGTACCAGCAACGCACACCTGGCCTATGAGTTCGACTTGCCGCTGATCGGCACCATGGCTCACCAATGGCTGATGGTGCACCAGCAACTGGGGCGCCTGCGCGAGAGCCAGAACGCCGCCCTGGAAAACTGGGTGCGTGAATACCGGGGACGCCTCGGTGTCGCCCTGACCGATTGCATCAGTACCGATTTCTTCCTCAAGGATTTCGACCTGTACTTCGCCAAACTCTACGACGGCCTGCGCCAGGACTCCGGTGACCCAATTGTGTGGGCCGACAAAGTGCTGGCCAGATACAAGGAACTCGGCATCGACCCGATGACCAAAGACCTTATGTTTTCCGATGGGCTGAACTTCGAAAAATGCGTGCCGATCCTGCGCCACATTCGTGGCAAGGCACGGTTCGGTTTCGGCATGGGCACCAGCCTGGCGTGCGATGTGGACGGCGTAGAGCCGCTGAGCATCGTGATGAAACTGGTGCGGGTCCATGGCGAACCGGTGGTGAAGTTCTCCGATGACCCGGTGAAAAACGTCTGCGAAGACGCCTCGTTTTTGCAGTACGCCGCGCAAGTCTTCAACGTTGGCAAAGTGGAGGTGTGACATGCAAACCCAGGACCGCATCGCTCAGGAACTGAACATCAACCGCGCGCTGGGCAAGGGCGGCGAGCCCCAGGAAATCCAGCGGCGCATCGATTTCATCAAACACACGCTGCGCCAGTCCGGCTGCACAGCGCTGGTGCTGGGCATCAGCGGCGGTGTCGACTCGCTGGTCGCCGGCCGCTTGTGTCAGCTGGCCGCCGAGCAACTGCGTGACGATGGCTATGCCGCGCGTTTTATCGCCATGCGCCTGCCTTACAAGAGCCAGGCCGATGAACACGATGCCCAGGCCTCCCTGGACTTCATCCAGCCGGACCAGATCGACACGCTGAACATCGCCGCCAGTGTCGACGGCTTGATGGCCAGCCTGGAGGCCAGCGAAGCCAGCGCCGCGCAGGTGGATTTCATCAAAGGCAACGTCAAGGCCCGCGCCCGCATGATCGCGCAGTACGCCGTGGCTAACCTGCACAACGGGCTGGTGGTGGGCACCGACCATGGCGCCGAAGCGCTGATGGGGTTCTTTACCAAATTCGGCGACGGCGCCTGCGACCTGGCGCCGCTGTCCGGTCTGACCAAGACCCAGGTACGCCTGCTCGGCACCGCGCTGGGCGCGCCGGCCAACCTGGTCAAAAAAGCCCCCACCGCCGACCTCGAAGAACTGGCGCCGGGCAAACTCGACGAAGTGGCTTACGGCTGCACCTACGACGATATCGATGCCTACCTGATGGGCGAACCCGTCAGTGAGCAGGTACGCATGATAGTGGAGAACGCCTACCACAAGACCGCACACAAACGCGCGCTGCCCATCGTTCCCGTCTAACCTCGCACCCTGTCCGGGACGAGTGGGCTTGCTTATGGTGAACAGGCTCGCAGGTGGTGAGCGAGCCCGCTCACCACGAGAACCTCATCTTCTCAGGCTATGTTTCACCGAAGATGTGCAGCCACCAACCCTAACCACGATGCGAAGCGAGCCGCTCTTGC